>NZ_DBHHEV010000013.1:3343-32737 GCF_057238965.1 Peptidiphaga sp. | reverse complement strand
ACCCTCAGGAGACCACCCTTCTCACATATCACCACGCCCCCCATCAGAAGGCCCCCTCCGGGACGCCCGGAGCCGGCGACATGCGATCCGGGCGCAACGGCGAAGACCGGGTGCTCGGCGTTCCCGTCGGGACGGTCGTGAAGGGCGCCGACGGCGAAGTCCTGGCCGACCTCGTCGAGCCGGGGCAGCGATTCGTTGCGGCCCGCGGCGGCCAAGGAGGCCTGGGGAACGCAGCACTCGCCTCGCCCAAGCGCAGGGCGCCGGGATTCGCCCTTCTCGGAGACGCCGGCGAGGAAGGCGAGATCGTCCTAGAGCTGAAATCCGTAGCCGACGTCGCGCTTGTCGGCTTCCCGAGCGCGGGAAAATCCTCGCTCATCGCCGCCATGTCGGCTGCGCGCCCGAAGATCGCCGACTATCCGTTCACCACGCTCGTTCCCAACCTCGGCGTCGTGCAGGCCGGAGACGAACGCTACACGATAGCCGACGTTCCAGGGCTCATTCCCGGCGCATCTGACGGAAAGGGCCTCGGGCTGGAATTCCTTAGGCACATCGAGCGCTGTTCGGTGATCGTCCACGTCCTCGACTGCGCCACTTTCGAGCCGGGGCGCGATCCGCTCTCAGATCTGGCGACCATCGAGTCGGAGCTGGCCGCATACGCCCGACGGCTGCCTTGGGAAGAGGGGAGAGTCCCGCTGGCAGACAGGCCCCGCATCGTCGTTCTCAACAAGGCCGACGTCCCGGAAGCGAGGGAACTGGCGGAATTCGTGCTCCCCGAGCTCTCCGACTATCCGGTTTTCATCGTCTCCGCCGCGGCGCACACGGGTCTGCGCGAGCTTTCCTTCGCTTTGGCGGCGGCGGTGGCGCAGGCCCGGAAGTCTGCTCCCATCGAGTCGAAACCGCGAGTCGAGGTTCGCCCCAAGGAGCGCGCAAGCGCCTTCACCCTCTCGCGGAAGACGAAGAACGGCGAGGACTTCTTTGTTGTGCGCGGCGACAAACCCGAAAGATGGGTCCGGCAGACGGATTTCGACAACGACGAAGCGGTTGGCTATCTCGCGGACCGCCTCAACGTGCTGGGCATCGAAGACGCCCTCGTGAAAGCGGGGGCGCAGGCCGGCGCGATGGTCGTGGTCGGCCCCGAGGATTCCGGGTACATTTTCGACTGGGAGCCGTCGATGCAGACCGGAGCGGAGCTTCTGGGGCCGCGGGGGACGGACCTCCGCTTCGACGAGCGCACCCGGGCTTCGCGAAAAGAACGCAAGGCGGCCTACCACGACCGTATGGATGCGAAGACGCAGGCCCGGGAAGAATTGCAGATGGAGCGCGAGTCGGGGCTATGGACCGATCCTGAGCGATAAACCGCATTTTTTACAATGCTATATTGATTTAATGCGTGAGAACTTCCACATTGCGGCCTGAGGTCTTGCCATGTGGACACAAGGCTGTTTTACTTGCTCGTAGGTTAAGTGCTTGAGCTTTTGCCCGGTGCGGGCTTGGTTTCGAGCGTTGGCGGTCGGGCGCCTTCGTGTTTTCTCACGGCGTCGCTCGAACCCCGGTGACGGCCGGACCTCGAAGGATCGAGAGCGCAAAAGGAAATTGTCATGACAATTAGCCTTGCAACGAAAGAATCGGAACTCGACGACGCCTCCGCGGAGAGCGTCGCCGAAGCCGTCATGGGCGTCGATCTCTCGCTTCTTGGCGCCGTGACGACGGAGGCGTTCGCAGCCGCGCTTGGAAGCGAGATGCCCGTCGAGTATGCGAGCTATCCGAGAATCGCCTCGTGCGCCCAGGCCGCGACCCGCGGCGGGATCGACTTCGTTTGCTTGGACGCCACCTTTCGCACCCGGTCCGACAATGCGAATCAGCTCGACGCCGCCAGAGTGGCCGCCCGCCTGCTCAGTCAGCACGCGGGGAAAGTCAACGTCCAGATCCCAGCGGAAGTCGCGGTGTCGCGAGAGGGGATCGGGATGCTCGCCCAGCACGGCGAACACGTCGCGCCGACGGTCGAAGTGACGGAAGAAAGCGACCTCGACGGCATCGCGCGGCTGGCCGAGGAGATAGCCGCAAACGGAATGCCCGTGAACGTGCAGCTCGACGCTGAAGTCGCCGACGCGATCTCCCTGGGAACGCTGGCCGCCTTTGTGGACTGGGTGCGCGTCCGCACCGACGACCTAGAGCGGGCGCGCGACATTCGCTCGGAGCTGCGGGAGCTCGCGGCGTCCAACGGGCGGAGCGTGAGGGTCCTCGGGGAGCTGGGCATTGTGATATCCGGGTCGATGAGGGCGGCCAACGAGCGCGCGCTCCTCGTCGCGGACATGGTCGGAGCCCCCCTTTTCGAGGGGAAGGCCTCCGTCGTGGGCACGGTGTCCGACGTCGCCGACGCCTTCGAGCGCTGGATCGGCACTGGGGCGGCCGACGGCCTCATCTTCCTTCCCGCGTCGCTTCCCACAGATCTCGCCTCGCTTATACGCGGCGTCGTCCCGCTCTTGGCTGCGCGCGCCCAGATCGAGGCCGCGTGACGCGAGCCCGTTTGAGGCGGCCTGGCGCGAGCCGGTTCGGCGCGAGCGATTTAAACGAAGGGGCGGCCGACGCGCCGCGCCGACCGCCCCAAGGGCGTGCAAAGGCCGATCAGCCTTTCATTTCGTTGATCTTGGCGCGCACCTCGTCCATGTCGAGCTCCTTGACCTGTTTGATGAGGTCCTCGAGGGAAGCCTTGGGAAGGGCTCCGGCCTGAGAGAAAACGCGGACGCCGTCGCGGAAGGCCATGACCGTGGGAATCGAGGTGATTCCGAATTCGCCGGCGAGCGCCTGCTGGTCCTCGGTGTCGACTTTGCCGAACACGACGTCGGGATGGGCTTCCGAAGCCGCCTCGAAAACGGGCCCGAACTGACGGCACGGGCCGCACCACGAGGCCCAAAAGTCGAGCAGGACGATTCCCTCCTTGATCGTGTCGTTGAAGTTGTCGATCGTGACGGCTTGAGTTGCCATTGCCTGTTGCCTTTCGTTTAGGTCCTGTACGGATAAGTCAACGTTGCCTCCGTCCACACTATTCCCCGGTGCGCGGGCGCCTCGCGGCTATGCGCTAGCAGCGGAATCGACGGAGAGAGAAACAAAGCCGAGCGGCGTAGGCTTTCGTACATGGCATATGCGAACAGAGAGGCTGCGCGGAAGGCCGCGGAGGCGGTTTTCGCGTCGAAGGCGGAAGAAGGCGGCCGTGCCTAAGACCGACGTTCAGGTTCCCATCGACGTCGTCCCCGGGAGGAAACGGCGCATCGGGATAATGGGCGGCACGTTCGACCCCATTCACCACGGGCATCTAGTTGCGGCTTCGGAGGTGCTGAGCGTTTTCAACCTAGACGAGGTCGTTTTCGTGCCCACCGGGAGGCAGCCGTACAAACGCGACCGAAAGGTGACGTTGGCGGAACACCGCTATTTGATGGCGGTCATCGCGACGGCTTCGAATCCGCGGTTCTCGGTTTCCCGCGTCGACATTGAGCGCGGCGGGACGACATACACGATCGACACCCTTCGCGATCTGCGAAAGGCGTACCCAGACGCCGATTTTTTCTTTATCACGGGCGCCGACGTGCTTCCGCAGATCCTCGAATGGAAAGACTCGGAGGATCTGTGGTCTATGGCTCATTTCGTAGGAGTGACGCGGGCCGGACACCAGCTGGACACGACGGGTCTGCCCCCCGAGGGAATTACGCTGATGGAGGTCCCTGCCATGGCGATTTCTTCCACGGATTGCCGCGCGCGCGTGGCTTCTGGCGTTCAGCCGTGGTATCTAGTCCCCGACGGCGTGGTTCAGTACATTGCCAAGTATCGGCTCTACAAGGCGGGCTGACGTGCGGGAGACCTGGCGAGGCTTTGGGCGAAACGCCGATGTAAAGTCGGAATATCCGCGTCAGTCGGATAAACTGAAACCCTTGAACGACGTCTCTGAGGCGTTGGCGTCGGGATAAACGCCGCCCAGGGCAGCGGGAAGGAATATGTATGAGTGACGAACAGCCGAGGATGTCACGGCGCGAAATGAGGGCAAAGGGCCTTCTCGCGCCGATCCTAGACGGCGCGTCCCCACTTGACGATCTCACCCCCACCGCGGAGATACGTCTCAAGCGCCTGACGCGCAAAGAGATGCGTGAACGTGAGGCGGGGCTGACGCGAGAAGATTCCGGAAGCTCGGCTTCCGACGGACATGGACAGACCGCTTCCACAGGCGGTTCGACGGAGGGCGTCGGCGCGCACGGACGTTTCCCGTCGGCGATTCCCGAAAGGGCCGGCAGCGCACACGAGCCGGCGTCGAGGGCGTCGCATGTGGATTCAAGCAGGACTTCGACGCACCACGGCGGGCATGCGGCCCCTGCAGAGGGGTTTTCTACGACGGGCAACATCACCCCCGTCGCGACGGTGGCCGCGGCGGAGGTTGGGCTCGTCGAAGGCCGCTGGCCGGCAGAGGCCGACGACAAAGGCGGCAAAGGCACGTCAGGCGGGCCAGGCGGCTCGCCCGTCGCCGGAGGCCGGAAGCCGGGCGCGGACTCGATCGCTTTGTCCGAGGGGACCGGCTCTTTTGCCGGCGTCGTTCCCGGTACGCCCGACGAAACGCATAGGGGGACGGATTCGGCAGACGGACCTTCCCAGGCAGACGGCCGCCAGGCGGGTACGCCGTTCCGGAACCAGCCGAGCTCTTCCCAATCGACGACGGGAACGATTCAGCCGACGCCGCCGAGTCCGTTCCAATCGATTCCAAGCGCGGCCCAGCCGACGCCCAGCGGGTCCCATGCTTCGCCGAATGCGACTCAATCCTTCGCCAACCCGATGTCCTCTCGTGAGAACGAGACTGAGGCGTTCGACGCAGCCGGGCGCAGTTCCGTCTTCTCCCGTTTCGACGGCAGCGGCGTCGGCACGGCCGAAGGCCCCGACACCAAGGACCGCCAGACCAGCCGTTTCCCGGAGGCGAACGAGGGCGAGTCCGCCCCGTCCCGCCCCACGACCGAGGAGCAATACGATCCGCGGGCCTCGCTTAAGGCGCCATTGCTGGAGAGGCTGCGGCGCGAAAGCGAGCCGGGCAGCGAGGAGAAGTATTCCGATTTCGCGCCAGTTCCCACCCCCGCCGGCGAAGTGAGGTCGATCGATCCCGAAGCCGGCTCCGCGGCAGTCGAGAGCGAGTACGAGGAGCAGCTCGGAGACATCGCCGAGGAGGATGAGAAGCCCCGTGGATGGCTCATGACAATCGTGGCGATCCTCATCGGCTTGCTGGTCGGCCTCGCCGTCGGCCTCATCGTCCGCAATTTCGTCGCATCCGGCAGCGACGTGCAACCTGCGCTCGAGGCCGCGGCGACAGTTGCCCCGCCCGGTTTCGGGGTGTGATGTGGCGGCCTCCGAAGAGTCACTGGAGTGGGCGAGAATAGCCGCCCGGGCCGCGGCCGAGCTTAAAGCGACGACCGTTGCGGCGATCGACGTCTCCGAGCGGCTTGTGCTCACGGAAGTGTTCCTCGTCGTCTCCGGTTCGACCGACCGGCAGGTGAGGTCTCTTGTCGACGCGGTGGACGAGGCGCTGCTCAAAGCCGGTGTCCGTCGAAAGCGACGCGAAGGGTTCGACGAAGGCCATTGGGTCCTCGTCGACTACGGCGACCTCGTGGTTCACGTCCAGCAAGATGAAGATCGCGAGTTCTACGCGTTGGAGCGCCTCTGGGCCGACTGCCCGAGCATTGCCCTTTCGGTCGAAGCGCCCCAGGCATGAGCGCTTCGCGAGTGGTCTTGTGGCGCCATGGCCAGACCGACATGAATCTTACGGGGAGGATTCAAGGAGCCAGGGACTTTCCCCTCAACGAGGCAGGTTTGCGGCAGGCGCGCGAGGCGGCCGCCGCCCTGGCGCCGCTTGAACCCTCGCTTATCGTCTCCTCGCCGCTCGCCCGGGCGCGTCAGACGGCCGAAGCGCTTTCGCGCGTCGTCGGAGTCGGCGTCGAAACGGACGACCGTCTCAAGGAACGTTCCTTCGGACTTTTCGAAGGGCTGACCGGGGCGGAGATCGAAGAAAGGTTCCCCGAGCAGTATCGCGCCTGGCGGCAGGCCAAGGAACCCGAGGGCGTGGGCGCCGAACGGCAGGCCGACGTCGGTCGCCGGGCAAGCCGAGCGATTGAGGAGTGGGCGGCTAAAACGAACGGGACCCTCGTGGTGGCCTCCCACGGCGCCGCCATAAAACTCGCAACGATCTCGCTTTTGGGCGAGGCGCCCGGCCAATGGATGGGCCTGAAGGTGATGTCCAATTGCAACTGGGCGATTCTGGAACCCTTGCGGGTGGGCCCGCCGGCCTGGCGCATCGCCGCTTACAACGTGGGCGTGGGCAAGTCCGACGAGGTTCGCACGCCCACGCAGTGAGGCTTATCCGTGAGCGATGAGGCCTGTCTGCAAACGGATGAGGTCCGTTCGTGAGCGAGTGCGGCTCGTTCGTGAGCGGCGTCTCCTAACCGTGATTTGCCAAGCATCGGGGGAATCCGTAATATTGAGGAGTCCGCTTGGGGCTATGGCGCAGTTGGTAGCGCGCTTCCATGGCATGGAAGAGGTCAGGGGTTCGAATCCCCTTAGCTCCACCAGTTTCTTTCCCGCACATAAATCAGGGTATTTCGGCCATCCGCGATTGCTGAAGGTACGCCACTGTCTTTGAAAGCGGACAACGGCATTTATTCCGCTCAACGCTCTGCGTTTTTCGTTGGTCAGGACGGAATGTTGCCTGTCGGAAACCATTTGATCAATTCTCGGCTCTTTTGGCGAGGCCGTCTAGGGGGCGTCACCGCTGCCCTGATTGCGCAAAGAACCTATCGAACGATTGACAAGCCTTGGTTCACTCCGCAACGCTTGACGGCTAATGGTCGTTAGCCTAGATTGAAGTGCAGGCAATGCAGCTAACTTCTATTAGCCAGAAGGGTCCGTGATGACGCCGACCAAAGAGAGAATACTCAGAGAGTCACTGGCGCTGTTCTCCGAGAGGGGATACAGCGCGGTCCGCGTCGCAGACATCGCGGCTGCGGTCGGCGTCAAGCCGCCGTCGTTGTACAAGCATTACGCAAGCAAGCAGGCCATCTTCGACGCTTGCGCGGAGTTCTTCTCCGAAAGGGTCGCGGAGGTCGGCGTCGCCATTGGCCTTCCCGGCTTGGCCGGAGCCGAAGCTGCTTATGCCGACGTCGACGTCGAGGGCATCGTCGGCTTCGCGACGCAGCTGTTCGTCTTCTATCTGCAAGACGACGTCGCCGCCGGGTTTCGAAGGATGCTCGCGATCGAACGCCATCGTGACCCGAAGCTGAATCGAGAATTCGAGAGGCTGTTCGTCGATGGCGCGATCGACCACGAGGAGAAAGTGTTTGCGGAGCTCATGGAGGCCGGGCTCATCGAACGGCGGGACCCACACATTCTTGCCTTGCGATTCTACACGCCTATATTTTATCTTCTGCAAAAATACGATATGCGCCCTTCTGAAGTGAAAAAGGCCAAGGAAGAACTGCGGATGATCGTCGAGGAGTTCTGCTTCACTTACATGCAAAGTCCTGGCGCGCGAGGCGAGGCGGGCGATCTTGGCGAAAGAATGGAACGCGCACGGGAGTTTGCCGGAAGAAAGGCAGACATGCGAAAGGCTGATGGACCAAAGACGGACGCGCGGAAACTTGGCGCAAATAAACAGGGCAAAGAGCTGCACACACTGAAAACGGACACGCAAAAGCTCAACGCGCAAAAGGGGGAAAGGAAGCCATGAGTGCAGGCAAAGCCATGCTCGTCGCCTGCGCCGCAGCGGTCGCAACAGGCTCATTCGTTCGTGTGCGCCGATTGAAACTGGCTGTGAAGGACGCCGAAAGGCGTTTGGCGGGTTACGGCGCTGAAACGGCGGTGTTGAGCTACGGCAGAATGACGTACGTCGACCGCGGGCCAAGTTGCAAGGCCTCGGATGGCATGTGCCTGAGAAATGAGGAGCCGAGCGGCAAGAAGCTGGACGTCAAGGCGCCGGGCGGCAAAGGGGTGGACGACAAGACGTCGGGCGGCAAGAGGCTGCTGGACGGCAAGACGCTCGATGGCAAGGGCCGGAATCCGGCGGCGGGGGAGACGCTCCTTTCCGTCCACGGCCTTTATGGAGGCTACGACCAGGCGTTTGAGAACGTCGGAAGCCTGTCATCGAGATATCGCATTCTTGCGCCCTCCCGCTTCGGATACCCCGGCAGCTCCGTCAAGGGAGAAGGCACGCCGAGGGAACAGGCGGAGGCGTACGCCGAGTTGCTCGACCGCTTGGGGATCGAGCAAGTTTTCATTCTCGGAGTTTCGGCGGGCGGGACTCCCGCGATCCGCTTCGCTTTGGACTTCCCCCTGCGCGCCAAGGGCTTGATCCTGTACTGCTCTGCCGCGCCGTGGAACGAGAAGCCTGCCAGGATTCCCAGTCTGATGGGGCCTCCGCCGATCATGAATCACGACCTGCCGATGTGGCTTGCTTTTCCTCTCTACAGGAGGCTCTACGGAATGGCGGCCGACGTCGTCCATGGGATGTTGCCGCTGTCGAGGCGAAAGGAAGGCGCCGACCTAGACGCCCGAATTGTCAATCGCGACATGGCGGTGAACTTTGAGGCGTACCCGATTGAGGAGATGCACGTTCCTGTGCTGCTTTTGCACGCGAGGGACGATCGAATGGCGCCTTTCAAAGGTCCCGCAGGCCAAGTGGAAGGATCGCTCCACCGTTACCCGAATCTCGAGACGAAGATCTTCGAAACGGGAGGCCATCTCATGACCGGGCACAGCAGAGAAATCGATGCCGCAGTCGTTGAATTCATCGAAAGGCACAAATAGGGAGGACAATATAAATTGGTGCCCTGGTCGGCCTGGCGGTTGGCTGGGCCGCAAACGCCTTGCGCGCCTACATCAAGAGTCCGATGAACTTCAGCGTTTTCATGTTCACGGTTCCCTTTGCAGCCTTCTTGATTTCCGAAAGCATCGAGCCTTTTCGGGACATGAAGGGATCAGGCGTGGTCGCCGTCGTGGTCGCAGCCTTTTACCTGACCTACCGGGGACCGGACACCATCAAGCCCGTCAATCGGTTCTACGGCCTGCCGATATGGTCCTTCGTTTCCTATCTCATGAACGGCGCGCTCTTCGTGCTTGTCGGGGTGCAGCTGCCGAGCGCAGTCAAACGGATGGGAGAAACCATCGAGCGCTTCGATTCTTCATGGGGATACGGACTCAAGGTGGTCGCGGCCGCCTGGGCCGTTTCCGTGCTCGCCCGATTCGTCTTCGTCCACGTGGTGATCGGGATCATCCGCGCATTGGATCGATCCGAAAAGCAGCAGCGGCTGCGCACGACGTTCCGCGGACGAGTGGTCAGCACCTTCGCGGGCCTGAGAGGCGGCGTCTCGCTGGCAGTGGCCCTTTCGGTTCCCTCTGGCACATTCGGACGGGATTTCACAATCTTCGTCGTCGGCGGGGTTGTAATGCTGTCGATGGTTGTGCAGGGCCTCCTTCTTCCCGCCGTGATCCGTTGGGCGAAGATTCCCCCGGACACTTCGGAAAAAGAGGAGATTCACTACGCGATGAATGCGATTTCGCGCGAAGGGTACGAGGCCCTCGACGACCTCGCGGCCCGGGTCGGAGCGAGCCAAGAGGCAATCGACGGCGCAAAAGCCGAGTGGAGCCGCTTTCAGAAGGGAATCGAAGAGGAAGCCAACGCCCGGAACAACCCCGATCTTGACGACTCTCAGAGCTATTGGCGCCAAAATCGCGCTTTGCGGCTGGCGGCCATCGATTACCAGCGAGAGGCCCTCAAGCGCCTGCGCAACGAGGGAAAAATCGACATGAACGTGCTCCACGCGGTCCAAGAGCGGCTCGACGTCGAAGAGATCCGAGTCATCGGGCCGGTCGAGCTCGATTGATCGGCGGACGCCGCTCGTCGTCGGCTTTGTTCGCTTCCCGAAAAAGAAGCCTGCCCGGAGGATGGACGCATCGACGCATACCGCGTAGGGTGAGCCGCAGAGGGCCGAGCCTGGAGACCCTATTCACCTGGACGACCCTGTTCACCAGTTTCCCGACGATTGGACCAAAGGATGAAAAAGAGAACGATTGCGGTGTCGTTTCTGCTGATCGGCGCGGCCTACGCGGCAATCTCCCGACTCGAAAGGCGCATCGACGATCGTTTCGGCGAGACGGGATTCCCGCAAACCGACGACTCGGACTGCTCCGGGGAGCCCTATGGCTTTGAAGGGGAGCCCTATGGCTTTGAAGAGGCCGACGGCGGAGACTCCGTCGGAAGGCAGGACGGCGCAAAGACCGACTCAGACGGCGACATTGTGCGCAACGGAGTCGTCACCCACAGAGTGCCGGATTTCGACCCGGCATACTGGACGGACGAGAGAATAGCGAACGCCCTTCCGGCGAAGATGCCGACGATGCCGCCGAGAAAAATGCCATCCGACGATTAGCCTCAGTCAGCCGCGACAGAAGCGGCGCCTCGCCCCGCAGCTTCCAATCGGGGGTTTGAACTTTCCCTGCGGGCCTTGAATTCACGCGGAGACTTGAGCTTCGAGGTCGAGCAAAAAGCGCTTGACATCCGCCCCGCCCAAGTACTGGCCCGGCGAGCCGTCCGACCGAACGACCCTGTGGCATGGAACCACGATGGGCAGGGGGTTGGAGGCGCAGGCGCTGGCCGCGGCCCGTGTCGCCGAAGGGAAGCCGCTCGCCTCCGCCAGCTCCTTGTACGTCATGACCCCGCCCGGCTCGGTGGAAAGAAGCGTTTCCCGCACGGCTCTTTTGAGCGGAGTCCCGGGGTCGGCGCCCAGCGGAACGTCAAAAGACCCGCGTTCGCCCCGGAAGTATTCGTCCAGCTGGTGCGTGGCAACATGGAGAGCGACGCTGGCCACCCCCGCTTCGATAACGCCGACGTCGGATAGGTCGCCGAGGACGACGTCGAAGTTCTCTCGGGCAAAAGCCACTCGAATCAACGCGCCGTCGGATTCGGCGACGAGCAGTTCGCCTACCGGCGTCTTGTGGATGCAGTAATGCAAAACGGACATTGCGGCCTCCCGATTCGGTTTTCACCATCCTAGTGGGTGTTCGCCGATCAAAATAGGCGAAGGAGCCGCGTGTTCCATCCGCCGGGCGAGAACACGCCCCGCGCGCCATTGAAAACACGGATTTCCCTCGGGCGACGACACGGCGCGAGGAAGCTCGGCCCAAAAAAGCCTCGCCTGAGGAAAAGCCACGCGCCCAAGGGGAATGCACGGAGGAAAGTCCCGAGCCTTTCATTACCATGGAGCCATGAAGACGACGTCTCGACCCCGCGCCGCGTGGCACCGGATAACATTGGGCATTCAGCTCGGATGGGCCGCAGTGTTGCTTTTAACTCTGTGTCTCAACGCCGTTTTGCCGAATCCGACGTGGTATGCGATTCACGTGGCCGGGCTCGGACTCGTCGGCTCCGCGATTCTCGTGTGGACGTGGCATTTTGCCGACGCCCTCACTCGGAGCCAACAGTCGCAGAGAGCGCAGGCGGCCAGGCTTGCGCTGCTGGCGGCGGGTGTGATTCAGCTCGGCGGAGCGTTGGCGATCACCGGCGGGCTTGCCGCGTTTCTGGCAATCGCCGGCGCGGCGGTCGTCGTTGCGACGATCTCTTGGCACATCGCCGCCTTGCGCAAAGCAATGTCGGGATCGTTCCTCGGCAGGGCCGCCGTAACCCTGCGGTTTCACGCGACAGCGGCGACGTTCCTGGTCCTCGGCGCCCTCATCGGCGTGTTCATGGCGGTCGACGTCGCTTCGCGCGATATCGCGATGAACTGGTGGAGCGCGCTCTATTCCAGGCACGACGCGCTTGCCCTTGCTCATTCGCTGTGTCAGACCCTGGGGTTCGTCGGTTTGACGATACTCGGCACGCTCGTGACGTTCGGGCCGACGATTGCGCGGGCGCGAATGACGCCCAACGCGGTCGCGCTGTCCACTCGTGCGCTGCCGTGCCTGGCTGGCGCGGTTGTGGCGGGAGTCGTCTTTTCCCTCCTCGACATGCCGAGAATCGCCGGTCTGGCAGTCCTCGCATGGGTTGCGGCGGCCGTACTCGGCGTGCTCGTCCCCGTCGCCAAATCCTGGAAAGGGTCGATGCCCTCAGTGGGCGACGGCTGGTTCGTCGGCGCGGGAATCACGTGGATCATGGTCGCCGCGCTGGCGTGGGCCGTCCAGCTGCTTGCTTCGCCCGACGCCGCTCATGCGCGGACGGGAACGGGCATTCAATTCGCTCTCCTCATTGGGGCGGGGGCCGTCCAAACGGTCGTCGGCTCTCTTGCCTTCCTCCTTCCTGTTGTGCTCGGAGGCGGGCCCGCCAGGCTCAGGCGCACGCTCGAACGCATCGAACCCTCCGCGGCGGCCCGATGGTTCCTCGTCAACGGCGGGGTGGCCGTGGCCCTCGCAACCCCGTCGGCCCGCACGAGAACCGCGGCGTTGGCGATTGCATGCGTCAGCGCAGCTTCGAGCGTCGCCCTCGTCGCTTTCCACAGCCTGCGCCAACGGTCGCTCGACGTCGAAGAAACGCCTCCGCCGCCGGAGGGCGGGCCGAGGAAGCTTCCGAGGACGCGAATGGCGCTTGGCGCGAGCTTGGCGTCGATCGCCCTCGTCGTCGCCGTCGCCGCCGGCGTGGGAACGGGATCCGCGACCGACCCCGCAGTCGAAGCCGACGCCCCGGTGACCAAGGTCGAGGTCTCCGTCCGAGGCCTCGCGTACTCGCCTTCGAGCATTGACGTTCCGGCTGGCAACAGGCTCGTCGTGACCTTGAAGAACACCGGCGATCAGCGCCATGACCTCGTTTTCGCCAATGGCGCCGGAACCGGCGCCGTTGAGGCGGGGGAAAGCGGAACGGTCGACGTCGGCGTCGTGAAGGCCGACACAGAGGGCTGGTGCACGATCGTCGGCCACCGACAGGCGGGAATGGTCATCAAGGTCAAGGCCGTCGGCGCTTCGGGAACCCACGCTTCAGGCGGCGGGAATGCCGGTTCGACGCCTGCGGGCTCCGACCGTTCCCATTCTGGGCACGGCGGCGCGAGCCACGGCTCCGGCCACGCGGGAACGGGGGAGGCGATCCTGCCTACGGCCGCCGAGCTTTCCGCCAAGCCGGGAAAGGGCTTCAGCCCGAGCGACCCGGTTCTTCGCCCGGCTGGAAGCGAAAGGGTGCACAACGTCACTTTTGAGGCCAAAGAGGTGGAGAAAGAGGTCGCCCCGGGCCGCAGGCAGAAGGTCTGGACGTTCAACGGAGCCTCGCCGGGGCCGATTCTGCGCGGCAAAGTGGGCGACACTTTCAATGTCACGCTCGTCAACAAGGGCACGATGGGGCATTCGCTCGATTTCCACGCAGGCGACGTTTCACCCGATTCGCGTATGAAAACGATCGCCCCGGGGCAGAGCCTCGTTTACACGTTCACCGCGAAACGCGCGGGCATCTGGCTCTATCACTGCAGCACGGCCCCGCTGTCCGTGCACATAGCCAGCGGGATGCACGGGGCCGTCGTCATCGATCCCGAGGACGTCGATCCCGTCGATCGCGAGTTCGTTTTCGTCCAGAGCGAGCAGTACTGGGCTCGGAGCAAGGCCGACGCCGCAAACGCCGACGCCATCGCGCGGGTGACGCCCAGCTCCGTCTCCTTCAATGGATATCCCTTCCAGTACGTCCACCGCCCAATCAAAGTGCGCAAAGGAGAGAGAGTTCGCATCTGGGCCGTCTCGGCCGGCCCCAATCTAGACCTCCCCTTCCACGTCGTCGGAACCCAATTCGACACGGTGTGGTACGAGGGCAGGTATTCCATCCGCAGAGGATGCGACGGCTCAGGGCTCACGCGAGCCTCGTGCGATCCCTTCGCTCCGGGCAAAGAGAGCGTCGGCTCCGCCGGATCGCAGGGATTGGACGTATCCGTCGCCCAGGGCGGGTTCGTCGAGTTTGTCGCACCCGAAGCGGGGACGTACACCGCCCTCAACCATGCGATGACGTATGCCGAGCGGGGCGCGACGGCGAAGATCGTCGTGTCCGACTAGCGCGGCGGCAGGGGCCGCCGCGCCCCGAGCCGTCGCGGCCTTAGAAGGAGGGGCCCACCGCGCCGTCCGGCCACTTCTTCTTGATGTAGTCGGAGACTTCCTTCGAATGAAGCAGCTTGTCGAGTTTCTTGACCGCTTCGATCGTTTTCTCATTGGCCTTCGAATTCCAGACAAGTACATTCGCGTAGGGATTGTCTTTGCCCGATTCAAGGTACAGCGCGTCCTTCGAAGGCGTTAGTTTGTTCTTCAGCGCGTAGTTGCCGTTGATGATGGCGATGTCGACGTCGGGCAGCGCCGCTGGAATCGAGGGCGCAGCATACGGCTTGAGCTGAATCTTTTTCGGATTCGATTCGACGTCGTAGATGGTCGGCGAATCCTTCTTCTTGAGCGTGATGATCTTGTTCTTCACGAGCAGCTCGAGGGCGCGAGCCTGATTGGAGGGATCGTCGTTGATGGCGACGGTCGCGTTGTCGGGAAGGTCCTTGAGATCCTTGATTTTCTTCGAGTAGATGCCCAAAGGCTCGATGTGGACGCCTTTGCCGTGCTCGAACGAGTAGCCGTTCTTCTTCGAGGCGTCCTCCAAGTAGGGGACGTGCTGGAAGAAGTTCGCGTCGATCTCGCCCTGGTCGAGGGCAGAGTTGGGCTGGATGTAGTCCTGGTACTGCTTGATCTCGACCTTGAGGCCGGCTTTCTTGGCCAGATTGTCCTGAACGTAGTTGAGAATTTGGGCGTGGGGAACGGGCGACGCCCCCACTGTGATTGTGACGGTTCCGTCGGAGTTCTTCTCCGGAGCCTTGAACGACGCTTTGTCGTCGGCTCCGCAGGCGGAGAGCGCAAGCGCGGAAACGGCGGCGAGCGCGATGAAAGACTTGAAACGAGACATGGTTTTCCTTAGGTCTGAGCGGGCTTTGCCCGGAAATGGAGCGGGAGCGCGCCCGAGGTTGGAAATGGGCGCAAGCCCGGCGTGCGGTGCGAGGGTTTGTTCCCCGGCTGGCTTCCCCTCAGCGGTGATCGGCCAGCCGGCTGAGCATGTCGCCGACCCACTGGATCACCTGGACGATAAGGACGATGACGACGATGATTATGGTCATCGCATCCCACTGGTGCTGGTAATAGCCGTAATTTTGCGCCAGCGCTCCAAGGCCGCCGCCGCCCACGATTCCTGCCATCGCCGAGTATCCGACGAGGGTGATGGCCAAGATGGTGACGGATTGGATGAGGGCGGGGACCGCTTCACGGACGAGGACGCCCCAAAGAATCCATGTTCTGGAAGCGCCCATCATCTGCGCGGCCTCGACCTTGCCGCGCTCGACCCCCGAAAGATTCGACTCGACGAGGCGCGCGAAATAGGGGATCGCGCCCACCGTGAGCGGGACCGCCGTTCCCTGCCATCCGGATGCATTGCCGATGAGAGCCCTGGTCGGAACGATGAGCAGGAACATCACGATGACCATGGGAATCGAACGAGTCGCGTTGACGATGAAACCCAGGGCCGCGGCGAAGAACTTGCTGGCGCTGTCGGTGTTTTCCTTGAGGGTGATCAGGACGATCCCCAGAATGCCGCCGAAGACCACGGAAAGGAGGGTGGAGACTCCGACCATCAAAAGCGTGTCGATCGTCGACTGGAAAAGCTCCTGCTTGATCGCCGGATTGTCGAACCACGTGCCGTCGTTCATGCGCGCACCTCCGTTGCGACGTCTATGTCGGCGAATGCGGAACGGACGCGGGCGACGTCGTCCGGATCCACCGTCAAGGCCAAACGGGCCACCTGCGTGGAGCCGATCGTTTCAAAGGTTCCGGCGCCGATGTCCGCGCCGAGCTCGCGGGCCGCGTCGAGAACCCGGGCGCCGGTGGGCTCTCCGGGCCGGGAAGTGAAAGCCACATCGACGACGGTGCGTCCGTGGGCGTCCTCCGGCGCCAGCGGCGGGGGCGGAACTATTTGCCGCGACAGGGGCGATTCGACGGCGGCGACGACGTCCTCCACCCGCCCGCTTGCCGCAATCCGGCCGGAGTCGAGAAGGGTGACGGAATCGCAGATCTGACGCACCACGGACATTTCGTGGGTGATGATTACGACGGTCACGCCGTACCTGTCGCGAACCGATTTGAGGAGGCCGAGGATCTGCTCGGTCGTCTCCGTGTCCAAGGCGGACGTCGGCTCGTCGCAGAGGAGGACGGAGGGGTTGTCTGCGAGGGCTCTGGCGATGCCTACGCGCTGGCGCTGGCCGCCCGACAGCTCGGACGGATAGGAGGTTCCGCGGTCCGAAAGGCCGACGAGGTCGAGCAGCTCGCTGACGCGCTTGGCCCTCTTTGAAGACGGCATGCCCGCCAGACGGAGGGGGATGGCGATGTTCTCCCGCGCGGTTCTGGCGTCGAGGAGGTTGGCGCCTTGGAAAACCATGCCGATCGTCCGGCGGGCCTCGCGCAGCTGGCCCGAGGAAACCGAGGCGAGATCGAGCCCGCCGACGCGGATGACGCCCTTCGTCGGCCGCTCCAAGGCCGTCAGGCAGCGAATGAGCGTCGACTTTCCGGCTCCGGATTCGCCGACGATGCCGTGGATGTCTCGCGCGGGGATCTCAAGGTTGATGTCGTCCAAGGCGACGACCGGCTCTTGCCCGCGCCGCGGGTAGACTTTGGTCACACCGCTCAGCGTTATCATGGTTCCTCCATCGGTCGTGGCGGAAGCACCCGGCCTCCCGGGTTGCTGCAACGTCGTCGAGCCACGTCTCTCGATTGCTCTAGATGAACTAGCTAGAAAGATATACGCATGGCGCCGACGTGTGCAAGAGTGCGCCGTGGCGCGGCGGGGCCCTGGTTTGAAGACTGCGGCGAATTCGCGTGAAGGCGGGGTGAAAAAGTGTCGGATCCCACCGCGATACTTGCGGCATGACAAGAAAGTGGTGCGACCCCGACGGTCGCGAAGACGCCGATTCCCTTGAGTACGTCATCGATGCGCTGACGGATGTGTGGGAGCCTCAGATTCCAGTCGATTTTTCCTTCGTCGACTTCGGCATCGTGTGCGGCTCGGGGTGAGCGCGCGGTTCGGGGCGACGGACCTGGCCGGGAGCCGACGCGCGCGAGCGTCCCGCGAATGGCGATTCCGATTCTCACGCGTTGCAACCCGCCAAGCGACGGGTTCGTTCCGCGGACCCGTGAGAGTCGCCGACGGATGGCCCTATGAAGGCCGCCGCGCTGCGTCAATGCGTCACAGAGACGGCGTCGGCGACCGAAAGGGAGATGTCGGCCGAGGTTTGAGGCGTGGACACGCGCATGAGGCCGAGGCCGCGTTTGACGTCGGCGACGCTCACGCTTGCGCCGGGGACCAGCCCGATGCCGGCGAGTTCCTTCAGCACGGCCGAGTCGGCGTCGTCGACGCGGTGGACGACGCCGGCCTCGCCCGGGCCGAGCGACCCCAGGGAGACGGCGTTCTCAGCCTCGGGCAGCGAGCCGTCGGGGCGGGGGATGGGATCTCCGTGGGGATCGTGCCGGGGATGCCCGAGCGCGGCGTCCAGCCTTTCCACGAAGGTTGCGGAAACGGCGTGCTCTAGGTGCTCCGCTTCGTCGTGGACTTCGTCCCACGAGTAGCCGAATATCGTCATGAGCCCGGTTTCGATGAGCCGGTGAATTCGGACCATGCGGGCGGCTTCGTCCCTTCCGGCCTTGGTCAGCGAGACGTTGCCGTAGCGGGCGTGGCGCACAAGCCCCATGGAGACGAGACGCTGAACACCCTCGGAAACCGTGGAGGGCGAAAGGCCGAGAGTCCGCGTGAGGTCGCCTGGAGTGACGGGTTTTTCCTGCCACTCTCCGAGCTTCCATATGGCGCGGAGGTAGTCCTCGTGCGAAGCCGACAGCGCCATCAGCCGACTGCCGCGGCCGCGGCGATGTTCAAGGCCTTCGAAAACTTGCTTTCCCTTTCCTCGGCCGTCATGTCGCGGCTGGGATCGAAAAGGAGGTCGGAGACTGTGAGGACGGCGAGGGCCTCTTTGCCGAGCTCGGCCGCGATCGTGTAGAGGCCCGCCGCCTCCATCTCGACGCCGAGCGTGCCGATTTCGGCCAAGCGCTTTGTCTGTTCGATCGGATTGCCGTAGAAGCGGTCTCGCGAAACGACTGTCCCCACTTTGACCCGGGGATCGTCGCCTGCCGCCTCGACCGCGGCTCGCAGCAGGCTCCACGAGGCGGTGGCCGAGAAGTGGATCCCAGGAACGACGCCGCCCACAATCGAGGAGTCGGTGTGCGCCCCGAGGGCGATCACGACGTCGCCGGGCGAAGCGTCGACGGCAAGGCCGCCCATCGTTCCGACCCTGACGATCCGTTCGACGTCGTAAAAGGAATAGAGCTCCGTGGCGTATATCGCAAGCGAGGGTTGGCCCATTCCCGACGCCATGACGGAAAGGGGCTTTCCCCGATAGAGGCCGGTGTACCCGACGATTCCGCGGACGTCCGTGACCTTTCGGGCGTCCGTCAGCAGCGCTTCGGCCATGCGCTGCGCCCGTTTCGGATCGCCTGGCATGAGGACGGCGGGCGCGAAGTCGCCCTTTTCTGCGGTTATGTGGGGTGTGGCCATGTGTGCCTTCCAAACTGATCGGGGTGCGGGCGGGGCATGGGAGCGCACAGCGGCAAGGTGATAGACTCCACCGGTACGTTCAATGCGGCGTTTTGCTTGGCATCTAGGCCACTATATCGCCCGTGGGGAGGTATCCACACCCCTTCTTTCGGGTAGAAGTGGCGTTGCTGACTTACGTCGACGAAAATTGTCCTTGGCCGAACGACGCTCGTCGGCTATGGATCGTCAAGAAAGGTGCGAACATGACTGTTCCGAACAACCCCGGCCAGGGGGGCTACCAGCAGCAGCCCGGTCAAGGGGGGTATCAGCAGCCCGGCCAGCAGGGATGGGCGCCGTCGGCATATTCAGCGGCTCCCGCCCCGGGACAAGACGCTTACGGTCAGCAGCCCGGCCAGGACGTCTACGGCCAGAATCCGCAGGGCTACGTGCAGCCCGGAGCCGACGCTTACGGCTATGGCCAGCAGGCTTTCCCGCAGCCCAGGCAAGGCGGCGGCTTCGGCGCGGCTTTCTCGATGAACTTCCAGAACAAGGGCGGCGTCGCCCTCGCGAAGATCGCTCAACTGGTCTCGATGATCGCAGGTGCGGGATTCGCGTTGTACGGTCTCTTTGATTTGCTCGCAATCGCCACGGCGGGAGGGGGCGCCGCCCTGCAGATCCTTTCGGTCTTGGCCAAAGCGGTCGCCTATATTGCTTTCGGACTTTTCCTTCCTGCCTTCAGCCGCGCCGTCCTCGAGCACGCCGTCAACGACAAGGAGTAGAGGATCCTTCGGATGGATTCCACGCTCCGCAAGGACTATCGGCTCATAGCCTTCGACTTGGACGACACGCTCGCCCCCTCGAAGTCGCCTTTGCCCGATCGGATGGCCGCCGCCCTGCGTCGGCTTCTCGACCTGGTCGACGTTTGCGTGATTTCGGGGGGCCAGTTCGGCCAATTCTCCTCCCAGCTGCTCGACAACCTGGGAGCGTCCGCCGAGCAGCTGGGCAGGCTGCATCTCATGCCCACTTGCGGCACCCGCTACATGCGTTGCATCGACGGGCAGTGGGTTGAAATCTACGCCAGGGACCTCACGGCCCACGAACGTCGCAAGGTCATGGAAGTCCTCGAATCTCAGGCGCGCAGGCTCGGCCTGTGGCGGGAGGACACATGGGGCCCCGTCCTCGAGGACCGCGGGTCTCAGATCACCTTTTCCGCCCTCGGCCAGGAGGCGCCGCTCGAGGAGAAGAGGGCGTGGGATCCCGACGGCCGGAAAAAGGAAGCCTTACGGGCCGCCGGAGCAGCGCTGCTTCCAGAGCTTGAGGTGCGTTCGGGAGGCTCGACGTCGGTCGATGTCACCCGCAAGGGAATTGACAAGGCCTACGGAATCGGCGAGCTTTCGTCCCAGACGGGAATCGCCGTCTCCGACATGCTTTTCGTCGGCGACCGCCTCGACGAGGGAGGGAACGACTATCCCGTGCTGCGCCTGGGAATCGACGCGCATCCGGTGGGCGGCTGGCAGGACACCGCTCGGTTTGTCGAAGAATACGCGGCTGCGCACACGCCAGGCGAGGCGGACAGGCCGGGTGAAGCGGAGCTGCAGAGCAGCTAGGATTTAAGCCGATGCGCGGAGCCTTGAAGCAACCGAAACGACGGAGGAGTCCATGGCCGACATCGACATTGACAGCCTGAGCGACGACGAGGTCGAAGCCTACATAGCCGAGGCGGAGTCGAAGAAGTGGAAAGCCTCGGACCGAGAGCTCGCGGGCGGAGCGTCCTTCGAGCTTTCGATCGTCATGCTCGTGACCGGGCTCGCGGGGATGTGGGCGTCCTTCAGCCTCGTGACCGCCGAGCGCGCCATGCTCCAAAACCCCGGGGGAAAGCTGTCGTGCGACCTCAATCCGCTCATCGGCTGCTCGGGTTTTTTCAATTCGGACTACAACACCCTATTATTCGGCGCGCCCAACGCGCTGTTCGGGCTCATGTTCTTCAGCGGCGTCGTCGCCCTCGGCCTCGCGCTCCTCGGCGGGGCGCGCCTGCCCTCCTGGATGTGGCGTCTGCTGAGCTTGGGAATGGCGGCAGCCGCCGCGTGGATTCTCTGGTTCCAGTACACGTCAATCTTCGTCGAGGGAGCTTTGTGCCCGTACTGCATCGTTACGTGGGCCGCCACAATCCCCTTGATTGTGCACGTTCTCGCCCGCAGCTTCGGAGCAGGCCACCTGCCCGCCGGAGACGGCGTCCGCAGAATTCTCGTCAAAGGCAGGTGGTGGCTCGTCGCGGCCGTCTACCTTGCCGTGGTTCTAGTGGCGGTCGTCGCCTTGTGGGACAAGTGGGAGTACGTTTTCTGACGCCCAGGCCAGGGGACTTCCGACGTGCACCAGGGGCCGTCACCCGAGCCAGAGGGGCTTCACCGAGTGCAGGTCCTTCGGAACGAAGGATTCCCACGACTCCTTGAGAGTCTCCCGCAGGCGGACCATAGCCGCGTCGAGCTGTTCCGCCGGCAATCCGGCCCTGGCGTTCTCGAAGCGGATGTCCTCCTCGCTGGTGGCGGGAATGACGTGGATGTGCACATGAGGCACCTCGAGGCCCGCGATGACAGTCATCGCGCGAGGAACCCCGAACGCATCGATCTGGGCCTTCCCGATGCGCTGCGCGACGACGCTCAGACGGGCGAAGGTCTCTTCGTCGAGATCGGTGAAGCGCGGGACTTCTATGCGCGGAATGACGAGGACGTGGCCGTCTGCAATGGGCTCATGGGTGCCGATGGCGACGCAGACGTCGTCGGCCCAGACGAACCGCCCGGGAATCTTGCCTTCGAAAATCTTGGTGAACACGCTCATGGCACGATTCTACGTCCGCGATCGGAGTTTCCACCGACCGTGATTCTCCAAGGGCCGGATCGAACTTCTCAACCGTCGGACGATTCGCGGCCGGCGCCTGATTTCACGGCGCGCGAAGCTCACAGTGGACACTTTGGGGCTCGTCGGCGGGCTTGAGTTAACCTTGGCATACCAAAATAATGAAAGGCGGACGATGAGCGGACAGGAAACAGGCGGGACGACGCCGCACCGGTACACGGCCGAACTGGCCAACGCGATCGAAGCGCGGTGGCAGGAACGCTGGGAAGAGCTCGGGACGTTCTACACCCCGAACCCGGTCGGCGACCTTGCGGGCGCGACGTCGGCTGAGAAGGTCTACATTCTCGACATGTTTTCCTACCCCTCGGGCAAGGGCCTTCACGTGGGCCACCCGCTCGGGTACATCGCAACGGACACGATCGCCAGGTATCAGCGCATGCTCGGCAAGAACGTGCTCTACACGATGGGATTCGACGCCTTCGGCCTGCCTGCGGAGCAATACGCCGTGCAGACCGGCCAGCATCCGCGCGTCACCACTGAGCAGAACATCGCGAACATGCGCCGCCAGCTCAAGCGCATCGGTTTCTCCCACGATTCGCGCCGGACCTTTGCGACCACCGACGTCGACTACGTGCGTTGGACGCAGTGGATTTTTCTGCAGATATACAACTCTTGGTACGACCCGGACGCCACCTGCCGAGACGGTCGGAGCAAGGGCTCGGCACGCCCGATTTCTCAGCTCCGCGACGAATACGACGCGGGGAAGAGAAAGCTTGACGACGGACGCGAATGGTCCGAGCTCAGCGAAGGCGAGAAGGGCGAGGTGCTTGACTCGCGCCGTCTGGCCTACATCAGCGAGGCCCCGGTCAACTGGTGCCCCGGTTTGGGAACGGTTTTGGCCAATGAGGAAGTCACGGCCGACGGGCGCTCCGAGCGCGGAAACTTCCCCGTTTTCAAGAGGAACCTGCGGCAGTGGATGATGCGCATCACCGCCTACGCCGACAGGCTGGCCGACGACCTCGACACCATCGACTGGCCCGAGAAGGTCCGGCTTATGCAACGCCACTGGATCGGCCGTTCGGAAGGCGCGAGCGTCGAGTTCGACGTTCCCGGAGCCGGCCGCAGGCTCGAGGTTTACACGACCCGGCCCGACACGCCTTTCGGCGCCACATTTATGGCGGTGGCCCCCGAGCATCCGATCCTCGGCGACGGCGTTCCCGGCAGCGAGGCCGACCAGTCGCGCCTGAACGTCCCCGAGTCGTGGCCCGAGGGGACGAATGGCCTGTGGACCGGCGGGGCTGCGACCCCGGCCGAGGCCGTCGCGAAATACCGCGCCGCCGCCGCAGCCAAGAGCGAGATTGAAAGGTCCGACGACGAGCGTGCGAAGACGGGCGTCTTCACCGGGCTGTTCGGAGTCAACCCCGCCAACGGCAAGCAAATTCCGATCTTCGTCGCGGACTACGTGCTGATGGGGTACGGAACGGGCGCAGTCATGGCCGTCCCGGCGCACGATTCGCGCGATTGGGAGTTCGCCCGCGCCTACGGCCTCGACGTCGTCAGGACAATCGGGCCGGCCGAGGACCCCTACGGCCCCAACCTCGAAGACGCCGCCTACGAGGGGGAGGGAGTCGCCGTCGATTCGGCCAACGATTCGATCAGCCTCGACGGCTTGTCGAAGGACGAGGCCAAGGCCGCCATGACGGCATGGCTCGAGTCGACGGGCGCGGGGCGGGCCGCGGTGACGCATCGCCTGCGCGACTGGCTCTTCTCCCGCCAGCGCTATTGGGGCGAGCCGTTCCCCATCGTTTGGGACGATGAGGGCCGGCCGCACGCGCTTCCCGAAGACTGCCTGCCCGTGGAGCTGCCGGAGATCAGCGACTACTCGCCGCGCACCTTCGACCCCGAAGACGCCGACTCCTCGCCGGAGCCGCCGCTAGGCCGCGCCGAGGAGTGGCTGGACGTCGAACTCGATTTGGGCGACGGCCTCAAACGGTACAGGCGCGAGACGAACACGATGCCGCAATGGGCGGGATCGTGCTGGTACGAACTGCGCTACATCGACCCCCACAACGAAGCCGAATTCGTCGATCCGACAAACGAGGCCTACTGGATGGGGCCGCGCCCGGACGCCGGAAACATCACGGGCGGCACCGACCTGTACGTCGGCGGAGTCGAGCACGCGGTCCTCCATCTCCTCTACGCGCGCTTCTGGCACAAGGTGCTTTTCGACCTCGGCCACGTCAGCTCCTCCGAGCCCTTCCACAAGCTCTTCAACCAGGGCTACGTCCAGGCCTACGCCTACACGGACGCACGCGGCCAGTACGTCCCGGCCGAGGAAGTCGTGGAGGCGGGGACCGACGAGAACGGCGAGACGCTCTACACATGGAAAGGCGAGCCTGTCTCCCGCGAATACGGGAAGATGGGCAAGTCGTTGAAGAACATCGTCACGCCCGACGATATTTGCGACGATTACGGGGCTGACACGTTCCGACTGTACGAGATGTCGATGGGCCCGCTGGACATGTCGCGCCCGTGGGAGACGAGAGCCGTCGTCGGTTCCCAGCGTTTCCTCCAGCGGCTGTGGCGCAACGTCGTCGACGAGCAAACCGGCGAGGTGACCGTGGCCGACGTTCCCGTCGACGGAGAGACGGCCAAGCTGCTCGCCCGGACGATCGCGGACGTCCGCAACGACTACGACGGGATGCGCATCAACACCGCCATCGCGAAAATGATCGTTCTGAACAACCATCTGACGTCCCTGGCCAAGGTGCCCAGGGAGGCGGCCGAGAGCCTTGTTCTCATGGTCTCGCCGGTTGCGCCTCACATAGCCGAGGAGCTCTGGGGTAAGCTCGGACATGAGTCTTCGCTTGCCGACGCTCCGTTCCCGGAGGTGGGCGACGAGTCGCTTCTCGTCGACGAGAACGTGACATGCGTCGTTCAGGTCCAGGGGAAGGTCCGCGATCGCCTGGAGGTGCCCGCCGACGTCTCCGAGGAGGACCTGGTTCAGCGCGCACTCGCATCGGAGCGGATCGCGAAGTTCCTCGACGGCGAGCCTCGCAAGGTGATTGTTCGCGCACCGGGACTCGTCAACATCGTCCCCTGAGGATCCATCGTCCCTAAGGAAGTGCCATGACAAAGAACGTCCCCGCGGTGACCCAGCACGAATTCGACGGGCTGCCCGCTTGGAAGCTGACCTCCCCGACCGGCGCCGAGGCGCTGGTCGCCGAGCGGGGGGCGACGCTCATTTCGTGGCATCCTCGGCCGGAGGTCGAGGTCATAGACGGATACGAGTCCGCCGAAGAGCTCGAGGCGCAGACAGGGGACAGGAGCCTCGTCATGCTGCCCTGGTGCGGGCGGATCGCCGAGGGAACGTACTCCTTCGGCGGCGCGCGATACAAGCTCGCCGAACGCGCCGAGTCCGCGGGCTTGGGCGGCAGAGCCGGGGGCATTGACTTCGGCAGAGTCGGGCGGGGGCCGGCGCTTGTGCTTCGCGGACGCATGCCGGGCGACTCCGGGTACCCGTGGAACATCGACGTCACGGTGGTTTTCGCACTTGACGCCGGAATCAACGGAGAGGAACACCTTTCGGTGTCGATAAGCGCCGAGAACGCGTCCGATTCCGCCGCGCCCCTTTCCATGGGCTGGCATCCGTACATTAAGATGCCCGGCGTGAGAGGCATATCGAATCTGTCCCTTACGATCCCCGCCAGAACCAAGGTGCTGACCGACGCGCGGATCGTTCCGCTACCCGGCGATTCGGCCTTCGCGGGGGTCGCCGCGCCGGTTCGCTTCGACTACCTCGGGACGACGAAGATCGACCAGTCCTACACGAACCTCGTCCCCGACGTCGACGGAGTGGTGTGCACCGAACTCAAAGACCCGGTGCGCTCTACCAGGGTGCGCCTGACCCAGGAGCCCAGCGAGGCTCCCGTCGCCCACGTCTTCACCGGCGACGGGCTTCCCCGCGACGAGCGTCAGTCGATAGCACTCGAACCTTGCTCCGCCCTTTCGGACGCCTTCCGCCGCGCCGATTCCGCGGTTCGCCTTCCATTGGGGCCGGGTGAGACCCGGACGATCACGGCGACGCTGACCTACATAGGCGGATAGGCCGAGCAACGGCTGCGCTGCAGGACGGGCCGCGCCCGGCGCCGTTGCAACCGCCGGTGTGCCGAGAAAGTGCGCGGCCGCGCCGTCGGCGTTGCGAACGGCTCTACCTGCGCCGCGAGCCGAACAGCGTTCGGGTGATGCTCGACCCCAGTGACCGCCCGATTGAGCGCACAACCGAATCGATCGCCGCCTCCTTGCGCTTTTCTTGACGCTCGGCACGGCGCTCGTCGGCCTTGCGTTGACGTTCGGCCTCTTTGGCGGCTTCGCGTTCCTCCCGCTCGGCCGCCTTGGCGGCGGCCTTCGCCTCTGCTTCGAGCTCTTTTAGGCGGCGCTTTTCGGCCTCCGCCGCTGCCTTCTCCGCCTCCTTTTCCGCTTTGGCCTGTTCCTTCGCGGTTTCGGCCGCTGCCTTCTCAGCTTCGACGCGCGCCGCGAGGAGCTCGAACGCGCTCTCCGGGTCCACCGGGTCCTTGTACTTGGCCATGAACGGCGACGCCGACAAACACGCGGAGACGGCCTCGGGCGAGGACGGCCCCATGACCGCTGCGGGGGCCCACAGGCGCGTGGGCGCGACCGGCGTCGGGCGTCCTTTCGGGTCGAGCACCGTGACGACGGCCTCGCCGGTGCCGAGGCCGGGAAGAACCTTCAGGAGGTCGAGCGGCGATGAAGGGAACGTGTCCACAGTCGCCTTGAGGGCCTTCTGGTCGTTCGGCGTGTGGGCGCGCAGCGCATGTTGGACGCGGGAGCCGAGTTGGGCGAGCACGTCGTCGGGAACGTCTTTCGGCGACTGCGTGACGAAAAAGATTCCGACGCCTTTGGAGCGGATGAGCCTGACCGTTTGAACGACCTGGTTGAGAAACTCCTTGCTTGCGTCGGCAAAGAGGAGGTGCGCCTCGTCGAAGAAGAAGACGAGCTTGGGCTTGTCGGCGTCGCCCACCTCGGGCAGGTCCTGGAAGAGGGAGGCGAGAAGCCACATGACGAAGGTGGAAAACAGCGCAGGCTGGGATCTCACGTCGGGAAGCTCGAGGCAGGAGACGACGCCGCGCCCGTCCGCCGACGTGCGGAGGAAGGCCTCCGTTTCGAAGGCGGGTTCGCCGAAGAAGGCGTCCGCGCCCTGAGCTTGAAGCGCGGAAATCTCGCGGAGTATCACTCCCGCGGTGGCGGGGGAGACGCCGCCGATTCCGGCGAGTTCGCCCTTGCCTTCCTCAGAGGTCAGGTATGCGACGGTCGCGCGCAGGTCTGCCAGATCGATGAGCGCGAGGCCTTGCGAGTCCGCCCACGAGAAGATCAGCGACAGCGCCGACTCCTGCGTCTCGTTCAGCCCGAGCACCTTGGACATGAGAATCGGGCCGAAGTCGGTGACGCTCGTGCGCACGGGGACTCCGTCTCCCGAGCCTCCCAGAGAGAAGAGCTCGACGGGGAAGGACGCGGGCTGCCACGGCTGACCGAGGGCGGCGACGCGGGCGGAGAGCTTCTCGGAGGCTTGGCCCGGCTCGAGCAGTCCCGTCAGGTCGCCTTTGATGTCTGTGATGAACACGGGGATGCCGGAAGCTGAAAGCCCCTCCGTCATGAGCTGGAGGGTGCGCGTCTTGCCCGTGCCGGTGGCGCCCGCCACGAGTCCGTGGCGGTTGAGCATTCCCAGGGGCATTCGCACGAGCGCGCGCGGTTCGGGCGCGCCGTCTTCGAGATATGCGCCGAGGGTGGGGGTCGGTGTGTCGAAGGCGTATCCGTCGCGAACGGCGGCGGCGTATTCGCCGAGCTCTTTTTCAGCGGAATCGGTTTGCGACGGCGCCGTCGTTTGCCGGGGGCCGTCGGGCTGCTGGGATGCGGGCGGCGAAGGCGCTTCCGATGTTGCAGAAGAGCCCCCGTCGGCTCGCTGCGGGCTTTCCGCCGTCGCCGCATCGCTCGACGAAGCGGAAGGGCTTTCAGGCGCCGGGGGGTTCCCGGAAGCCGGAGGCGCGTCAGAAGCGGGGGAGTTCCCGGCGGCCAAGGCCGCGTCGAGCGCGGCTTGGGCGGCGTCGGCTTTCGCTTGGGCCGCATCCGCCGCCGCCTGTGCGGCCTGCGCCCGTAGCCTTGCGAGTTCTGCGTCCGAAGTGCTCATGTGGAGAGTCTAACCGGGTTGCGGCGCCAATGGCGTTTCTTCTGCACAGTCAGCGGCGACTGGTCCACAGGTTTGCCAGACGCAGCGCCTGTCCACATTTCTGTTTTCGGGAGTGTCCGACGCCGCCGTACGGGCCAAGACTCCTTCCATGAACACTCCACCGCCGCGACCTCCGGCATTTCGCCGGCAACTGAAAGCACTCCGTCGGCAACCGAGAAGTTGCCGCTCATTTTCGCCGCCATCGGACGATCGACGCGAACCGCAGTTCTTGGTCAAGCCCGACGACGGCGATCCGCCGCCTTTCGACATACGCGGCATTGTCGGGATTCCTGAGGCCGCAGACCCTGCTTCTAGAGGCTTTGACGCGATTTCTGAGGCGGCCACCCCCGCCTTTGAGGCCGTCGACTTGGCGCCCGGGGCGGACGAATTGCCGCGTCGCGGCGACGAGGCGGATGCCGCGCCGGGCCTCGCCGACACGGCCGTTCTCCCCGTCGTCAGATTTCAGGAGCCGAAAGGCAGAGCTGAGAAAAGGCAGAGCTGAGAAACGGGCAGACGACGCAGAAATCCAAGAAGCGGCGAAGAGGCGTTCCTTCGCGAGCCTCGCCCTGGCCTCCGGGACGGGGGAGGACGTCGCAGCGCTCATGGGAGGCACAGGGGGACGACGCTGGCGTCTGAATCGGGACAACGCTCGGGCCGTTCTCATCGCGGTCGCGGTGTGTCTCGTGGCGGCGTGGGCATGGCTTGCGTTGACGAAACCCGGCGGAGACGAATCGCAGAGCAAGCTCGTCGAAGAACGGGGCTCGTCGGCCTCCCGCGGCGTCGGGCGCGGCAAAGCGAGCGACTCGTCCAGGGGCGCCGAAACCGGCAACAAGACCTCTCAGAAAAGCCGAGGCGGCGGGGAATCCGGCGGCGGCTCCACGGGAGGGTCCACCGAGCCTTCGTCGATCGTCGTCTACGTCAGCGGCGCGGTCAAAACCCCCGGAGTCTACACACTTGCGCCGGGTTCGCGCGTCGACGACGCCGTGCGCGCGGCCGGCGGGCTGAGCGAGCGCGCCGAATCCGCCGGAACCAACCTAGCCGCGCAGCTTTCGGACGGGGAGCACGTCCACGTCGCCGCCGCAGGCGAATCTGCGCCTTCCGGAGCGCTTGGCCCGTCGTCCGGCTCGGAATCGGCGGGCGGGGAAAAGGGCTCTGGCGCAAAGTCCTCGGGCAAAGGCTCGGGAAAGAAGGCCGCCCCGGGGCAGAAGGCGGGGGCTGCCAAGGTCAATGTGAACACCGCCGGCGCCGAGGAGCTTCAGACGCTGCCGGGAGTCGGCCCGGCGACGGCCAAGGCGATCGTCGCCTGGCGCGAGGAGAACGGACGCTTTCGGTCCGTCGAAGACCTGCTGGACGTTTCAGGCATAGGCAAGGCGACCCTCGCCAAGTTCCGCGATCGCGTGTCGGTCTAGCGCGGTGCGGCAAACATGTCGACGGGCTCGAAACATTCGAAGCACGCTCAAGAGCGCGCGCTGTCGCAGGATGTGAGGCTGCTTCCCCTGGCCTTTTCGGGGCTGGCGGGCGCGTGGGCGTCCCTGCATGCGGGCCGGGCGGCGGTCAGGTGGGCCGGAAGCGCATCGGCGTGGCTTGCCGTCGCGGCGGCGACGGCCGGCGCCGTGTGGGCGGTCAAACGAATGCTGCCCGAACGGGCCGTCGCCCGGACGGCCGCCGTGGCTGCCGCGATCTTCATCGGATGGACGTGGGCGGGGGGCCTCCATCGGAGCGT
>NZ_DBHHEV010000013.1:0-3333 GCF_057238965.1 Peptidiphaga sp. | reverse complement strand
CCGAACCGGAGGCGATGGCGCATGCCTACGGAAAGACGGCAAAGGCAGAGGCGACGGCGGTCGGAAGGGCGGGCAGGGCGGGAGAGCGCTGCTCGGTGCTCGCCCGCCCAAGCCGCATCGACGCGGGCGGCGCGATGCGGCTTTCCGGGCACGTGCGAATTTCGATCGTCGGCGTTCCGTGCGACGTCCTGGGAGGGCAGAAGGTGAGCGCGGTCGGCAAGCTCGTCGAGCCGCCTCCTGGCGCGCGTCAGAGTGGGACGATCTACGCGAGAGCCGTTACGGTTTCGGGTCCGGGCTCGGCGGTCTCCCGCACGGTCGCCCGCATCGACGCGGCGCTCGAAAAGGTGCTGGCCGACGCCCCCGAACACGCCCGCGGCCTCATTCCCGGCGTCGCCCTGGGACGCGACGACGCCGTCGAGCCCGGCCTCGCATCCGCCATGAAAATGACCCAGCTCACGCATCTGATCGCGGTTTCCGGCGGGCACGTGTCGATACTTCTTTCCCTCGTCATCCTCGGATTCGGGAGACGGCGGCTCGCCGCCACCGCCGCAGTCTGCTTTCTGTCGGTCCTTGCACTGCTCGCGCTCGTCGGCCCCCAAGCCTCCGTCATACGCGCCGCGGCAATGGGAACCGTGGTTGTCCTCGCGCTCGGAATCGGGCGGGCGAGCCAGGCTGTGCCGTCACTGAGCACAGCCGTGCTCGGCGTGGCCCTCATCGACCCGTGGCTGGCAGTGAGCTACGGATTTTTGCTCTCGGCAAGCGCGACGCTTGGCATCGTCTGCTTCGCCGAGCCTCTCACCGCGCGGCTGGCGGCGAAGGCGCCGCGCCTGCTGGCCGAGCTCGTGGCCGTCCCCCTCGTGGCGCAGCTGGCCTGCCTGCCCGTTCTCGCCCTGTTCACAGACACGGGATCGATCTGGGGAGTGCCGGCCAACATGCTCGTCGCCCCGGTGGTCGCGCCCCTGACCGTGTGCGGACTCGCCACCGCCCTGGCCAGTCCGATTTTTCCCTGGCTCTCCGAGGCAGCGCTCGTTCCCTCAGCTATGGCGACGTGGTGGATCGAGCGGGTCGCGACGACGCTCGCGAAGTGGCCGGGCTCGGGAATCGGCCTGCTGGCCTCTTTCGCCTTCTGCCTCGTCCTCCTCGCGGCGCTCATTGCCCGCAAAGCCCTCGGCTTCGTTGTGGTTGCCGCCCTTGTGGCCGTCACGTGGTGGACCGGGCGGCGCGCCCCGATCGAGATCGCAGACGGCTGGGAGGTCGTCCAATGCGACGTCGGCCAGGGATCCGGGCTCTTGGCCCGGGTGAGGGGGAAGACGATCATGGTCGACGTCGGCCCGCAGGGAAAGGCCGCCGCCGAATGCGTCGAGGCGGCGGGGGTGGAGAAGATCGACATTCTCGTCCTCACCCACGGGCATTCCGACCACATCGGGGGCCTTCCGGAGGTGTTGAAGACCGCCGACGTCGGGCAGGTCTGGGTCTCGCCGAACATGGACCCCGAGGGCAACAAACGGTGGCTGGAGGCCGAGCTGAAGAGGACCGGGCACAAGCCCACAATCGTCTCTCAAGGGAAGGTCGACGATCCCGATGCGCCTCGGGTGCGCGTCATTTGGCCGCGCGCCAACGCCCCCGCGGGCGCCGAGCAGGCCAACGCCCAGTCTGTCGCCGTCCTCGTGGACATACCCGGCGGGATGCTCGTCACGGGGGACCAGGGCCGCGAAAGCCAGGAGCGCTTCGTTCGCGAGGTCGAACCCGTGCGCATCGCGGTGGTCCCGCACCACGGCAGCTCGGATCAGTCCGAACGGCTCGCCCGCGCCGCCGACGCGAAGATCGCTTTCATATCGGTGGGGGAAAACAGCTACGGGCATCCCTCCCGCCGCGCGTTCGAGCTCTACTCCTCGGCCGATGTGTACGACACGAAATCGTGCGGGACGATCGTTGTGACCGGATCCGAGGTCTTTTCTCGCTGCTAAGAACACCTGAAAGTTAGAAAATTGCAATAAAGAAACCAAAATGATATGCTACTGCATATGAAGAAAGTAGCAGTATTCTTTGACACTAACGCCTTGTATCAATTCCGAAGTGGAAGGCTTCCTATTGATAACGATAACTTTAAGTTTATTTCCGACCTTAAGGAAAAGAATATCGTAGATTTATTTGTCTCTGAGGTCGTCATGGATGAACTTCATAGACTATGGGTGAAAGACTATGATGAAATAATTGGAAGGCTCGAAGGTAGCATTAAAGACTTAAAGAGTTGTCTGAGTGAATGTAGTGACATTAAACAGGAAAGTCTGCCCAGTTCTTTAGATAATATTATCGACTCCACTTACTTTCCGCAGTGTTCCGTTATTAAAGATAACTTTAGCAAATCAAATGTGAGAATACTTCCGTTTCCAGATGTTTCTTTGAGTGAGGTTTATGAAAGAGATATTGAAAAACGTAAGCCATTTAAAGAAGATGGAACAGGATTTAGAGACTTTTTGATATGGAAAACTCTTTGTGAGAGTCTTAAAAAATCTGATGAGCTTTATTGTGAGGTTTTCTTTATCACCAATAATTCTAAAGATTTTAGAGATCCTGAAAGTTCTTGTCTTCATAGGGATTTATTCAAAGATGTTCCTGAAGGCTACAAGGTTAATCTAGTTAAATCTATATCTGATTTTCTTGAGCATGATCTTATTAAGAGTCGTATTAGTGCTTTTGATGATAGAGATCTTAAAATGAAACTATCTATTCTTAACACCATAAACAAACTTTTAGGAGAGCCTGTATCTGCATTCGATGAGACTTGTCCAGGCGATCTTCCAAGCAATCCGATTTCATTTTCTGGCATAGAAGGCGAATTTATTGATTTTGAAATTATTAGTAATTCAATAAAACATAATTGTGATGAAACTTCACCTGTATATAAGGATGAGTTAGTAATAGAAGCTAGCGTTGAGGTTAAATGTGTAATAGAAGGTTTCATGGAAAAAAGTGACTATTATATGTACCATGAAGGAGATGTAGACGTATATGATTATGACTGGGGTGATCACACGATGATAGTTCAACAAGCACGCCATCTTCGCTTTGAGCTAAGCGGTAACTTTTTAGGGGACAGTAGCGGTCAAGAAAGAGATTGTGAACTGTCTATCGACGGGGTTGAAGACATAACGGAGCAATAACGTTCCCCGTGAGATACTTGTGCCATGGCTAAGACAGGCGCGCTCAGACACGACCGGATCGAGCTCGCTCCGGTCGTCCTGTTTCTCGTCGGCGAGCCCGTCCTCGGCGACAGGGCCGTTTCGCGGCTCATCGAGCGGGCCCTCGAACGCAATCCGGCCACCGCCGTGA
>NZ_DBHHEV010000012.1:33739-36965 GCF_057238965.1 Peptidiphaga sp. | reverse complement strand
ACGGCACGTTCTTCCAGATGAACGGCAACTTCTCCTTCGGCGACTACTTCAAAGAAGGCGCCATCGACCTCGCGTGGGGCCTGCTGACCTCCTCGACCGCCGACGGAGGCTACGGGCTCGACGGCGACCGCCTGTGGATGACGATCTGGGAAGAAGACGCGGTTTCCTACGACTATTGGACTCGCGTCATCGGCCTTCCCTCGGACCGCATTCAAAAGCTCCCGTTCAAGGAGATCTCGTGGTCCACCGGCCAGCCCGGACCCGCCGGCGCCTGCTGCGAGATCCACTACGACCGCGGCCCCGAGTACGGCCCGGACGGCGGCCCCGCCGCAGACGCCCAAGGAGACCGCTTCCTTGAAATCTGGAACCTTGTCTTCGACGAATTCATCAGGGGCGAAGGCGAAGGCCACGATTTCGAACTCGTCGGCAAACTCGAACGCACCGCCATCGACACCGGCGCCGGCCTCGAGCGCATCGCCTACCTCCTCCAGGGCAAAGCCAACATGTACGAGATTGACGAGGTGTACCCCGTCATCGGCAAAACCGAGGAGATCACGGGAAAGAAGTACGGGGCCGACGCCGAAGACGACGTGCGCATGCGCGTGGTCGCCGACCACGTCCGCTCCGCCCTCATGCTCATCGGCGACGGCGTGCGGCCCGGCAACGACGGCCGCGGCTATGTTTTGCGGCGGCTCATCCGCCGCGCTGTGCGCTCCATCCGACTCCTCGGCGTCGACGACGTCGTCCTTCCCTCCCTCATCGCCACGTCCAAGGACGCGATGAAGGACTCCTACCCCGAGCTGGAGGCAGAATTCGCGCGGATCCTCGACGTGGCCTCGGCCGAGGAGGCCGCCTTCCGCAGGACGCTGACGTCGGGAACCCAGATCTTCGACCTCGCGGCGTCCAAAGCCTCCGGCGGAAACAAGGTCCTCTCCGGCAAGGACGCCTTCGCCCTCCACGACACCTACGGCTTCCCGATCGACCTCACCCTCGAAATGGCCTCCGAGCAGGGGCTCAAGGTCGACGAAGGCGAGTTCCGGCGGCTCATGCAAGAGCAGAAGGACCGCGCCCGCGCCGACGCCCGTGCGAAGAAGACCGGCCACGTCGACTCGGCCGTGTACAACGAGATCCTCGACGAAAGCGGCGGCTCCACTCGGTTCCTCGGATACACGGAGACCGGGGCGGAAGGCAAGATCGTGGCGCTGCTCGTCGACGGCGTTTCAGTTCCCGCGGCCACTGCCCCCGCGGACGTCGACGTCGTCTTGGACCAGACGCCCTTCTACGCAGAAATGGGCGGCCAGCTGGCCGACCGCGGAACGATAAGCGTCGAAGGCGGCGGCCTCGTTCAGGTCGACGACGTCCAATCGCCGGTCAAGGGCCTCAACGTCCACCGCGGAACCGTCAGCGAGGGCACGGTCGCCGTCGGCGAGAAAGTCTTTGCGCAGATCGACGTCGACAGGCGCGGCCAGATCGCCAGGTCGCACACCTCGACGCACATGATCCACAAGGCGCTCCACGAATTCCTCGGGGAGCAGGCGACCCAGGCGGGGTCGGAGAATTCTCCCTCTCGGCTGCGTTTTGACTTCCGACACGGGGAGCAGATTCCCGCGGACGTCGTCATGGGGATCGAGGGACGCGTCAACGACAGGCTCCGCGAAAACCTCGAAGTCACAGACGAAACCATGGACCTCGACAAGGCGCGGGCCGCCGGGGCCATGGCCCTTTTCGGCGAAAAGTACGGAAAAGAAGTCCGGGTCGTCTCGATCGACGATTCGTGGTCGAAAGAGCTGTGCGCGGGCACGCACGTCGCCTCGACCGGAAAGATCGGATTGGTCTCCATCCTCGGAGAGTCCTCGATCGGGTCGGGAGTGCGGCGCATCGACGCCCTCGTCGGCGAAGGGGCGTACGCGCACGGCGCGAAAGAGCACGCCCTCGTCTCCCAACTGGCCGGCATCGTCGGCGCGCGGCCCGAGGAGCTGCCCGAACGCGTCGACGCCGTCCTTTCCCGCCTAAAGTCTGCCGAGAAAGAAATCGCCGCCCTCAGGCGCGAGAAGCTGTCGGCAGGAATCGGGGACATCCTAGGCGGGCGCCGTCGCATCGGGAAGTTCAACCTTTACTGGGCAGGTTTGGGCGAGGTCGCCAGCGGCGACGACGTCCGCGCCGTCGCAACGGACGTCCGCGGCAGAATCGACGATTCTGAGGCTGCCGTCGTCGTCGTCGGAGGCGTCGTCAACGGCCGCCCGTCCGTCGTCGTGGCGACGACGGACGCGGCGAGGCAGGCCGGCGCCAGGGCCGGAAAGCTCGTCTCCTCGTTCTCGAAGGTCCTTGGCGGAGGCGGCGGCGGCCGCGACGACGTCGCCCAGGGCGGAGGCCAAGACCCGTCTAAGCTTCTGGAGGCCCTCGAGGGGCTAAAGGCGCAGCTGAGCTGATGCGCAGAGGCAGACGCGTGGGATTCGACGTGGGGCAGGTTCGAATCGGGGTCGCCCAATGCGACCCCGACGGCATCTTGGCAACCCCCGTTGAGACGCTGTGGCGCGGGAAATCGGACATTGACGACGCCGCGCAGATCGTACGGGAGTGCGAGGCGATGGAAGTGATCGTCGGCCTTCCGCTCAACATGGACGGCTCGGAGGGCGCGTCCGCGCGCGACGCTCGCGCCTGGGCCGCCGAGTTGGCCGAATCCGTGGCGCCGGCGCCCGTCAGGCTCGTCGACGAGAGGCTCTCCACCGTGACTGCCCATGGGCAGCTCATAGCGGCCGGACGCGACTCACGCAAGCGCCGCTCGATTGTGGATCAGGCCGCTGCTGTGGTTATCCTCAATACAGCACTTGAGATGGAACAGCGCACAGGCAACGCACCCGGCGAGTGCGTCTCCATCGCGCAGGAGGCACAACAATGACCGATTTCTTCGATCGCTCGGCAAATCAGAGGCGCTCGCAAAAAGGCCCGTTTGTGGACCAGCGAACGGCGTCGCGCAAGCGCCGCAGAAAGCAGCGAAGGCGGTCGTTCGTCATCTTGGTGATGGCCATGGCCTTCCTCTCCGCCGTCTCGGTGATCTTCATCCCCGAGTTTTTCAAAGAGTCCAAAGTCGTCGAGGACTATCCCGGGCCGGGATCGGGAAGTGTCTCGATCGTGATCCCGGAATCCGCGACGGGCCGAGAAATCGCCGCGATCTTGAAGAAAGAGGGCGTCATCGCCAACGCGCAGCCCTTCATCGACGCCTACA
>NZ_DBHHEV010000012.1:30703-33729 GCF_057238965.1 Peptidiphaga sp. | reverse complement strand
CAGATCAAGCCCGGCGTGTACCAGTTGAAGAAGCGAATGTCGTCTGCGGGCGCTCTGGCGTCCCTGCTCGGTCGCCAGTCCACGGAAATAAGGGTCACCATCCCCGAAGGCTGGACGAAACAGCAGATCTATGAGCGATTGGCGGACAATCTCAACGTGCCCGTTGCCGACGTTCAGAAAGCGGCCGAGAACACGGCGGCGATCGGCCTTCCCGACGAGGCCGACGGCAACCCGGAAGGGTGGTTCGCCCCGCTGACGTATTCCTTCCCCAAAAACACAAAGCCTGAAGACGCGCTCAAAAAAATGGTCGAGTCGCGGATGGCGCAGCTCAAAAGGCTCAAGGTCCCCTCCGGGCAGTGGCAGACCGTTCTCATCAAAGCGTCGATCGTGGAACGCGAGGTCAACAAAGGCGAGTATTATTCGAAGGTCGCCCGGGTGATTGAGAATAGGCTCGCCAACAAAGACCAGGTCAACGGCCTGCTCCAGATGGACTCGACCGTTCTCTACGGCCTCGGGCATCGCGGCGGATCTCCCACCGCCGCCCAAACGCGTGACGCGAGCAACAAATACAACACCTACCAACATCCGGGCTTGCCGCCCACGCCGATTTCAGCTGCCGGCGACGCGGCGATCGACGGAGTGCTCCACCCCGCCGACGGAAACTGGCTTTACTTCGTGACGGTCAACTTGGAAACCGGCGAAACGAAGTTCACGGCGGACTGGGACGAGCACCGCAAGAACGTCGACGAGCTCAAGAAGTGGAACAAGGCCCATCCTCGCCCGAGCTCCACGAGCGGCGACGCGGCAGGCGGACAGAAGGACACAACCGGCGGCCAGAAGTCTGACAAGGAATCTGACAAGCAAACCGGCGGTTCGACCGGCAAATGACCGGCATTCTGTGGGTCGGGCAGGACTCGGTCCATTTGCGTCTTCTCGAAGCGTCCGGAGCCGCCCGGGTCGAGCGGGCAGCCAGCGTCGAGGATGCGTGCGCCCGCCGAGCCGACGCACTGGCCGGCGGGGAGACAGAGCGCGCATGGGCCGGCGTCGCCGTCGACGCCGCGCACTACGCCGCTGCGATGCAGGCCGCGGAGCTTCGCGACGGGCTCGCCTCGGCCGTCGGATTTGCCGACACCTTGGCCTTCGCCGGCCCCCTGCCCGGGGCCTATGCTTTCTGCGCGCGAGTCGGGGGAGTCGTCGCGGCCTTCCGCGAGGCCGCCGGCAAGCCTCGCATTTCGGCCGACGGCGCAGTAGTCGGCTCGGGACCGGAGGCATGGGCGGGGCTTGCCGCTTTGACGCAGCTGCGAGTCCGCCGCCTCGTCGCCCACACCGAACCGTTCGACGCCGCCACGCCAGCAGTGGCCCACAGGCTCGGAATCGAGTTGGCGACCGCCGACGCCGCAGCGTTCGCCGGCGCCCCCGTCGTCTATTCGGCCCGCGAGCTCGCCGCGATTGTCAATGACGAGGAGAGAGGCCTCATCGTCAGCGAGACCGTCGCCTTGCACACGGCAGCGGCCCAGATTCGCCTCCTCACGTCGAAAGAACCGGATCTGGAGGCGATGCGAAAAGCCATGCGCTCGGCGACTCCGGCGCTTCGAACCCTCCGCCGCTGTGGACAACTCAGTGGGCCGGCGGCCGATTCGCCCTAACGTTGCAGCATGGAATTTTGGTCTCGTGAGCGCATCCTTCGCGGCGTCCTTTCGCCCCTGCGCGCGGGGGCCCTGTGGGCCGCCGCGGCAGTCCTCCTTGGCTCGGCGCGTTCGTTTGCGGCTTCGTCGCGCACGAGCGTCTCGCTTCGCCCGGGCTTCGCCGCCGAACTGGCCTGGGGAGCGGCCGCCGCAGGATTTCTTGCGGTGGCCGCCTACGTCGACGCCGCGCTCCAGATTCTGCCGGACCCGCTCGTCGCCTCGGCCGCCGCGGCAGCGGCCCTTTCGGCGGCGTCGCGGGGAATCGACGATCTTCTTGCCGCGGCCGCCGTCGGCGCCCTCTTCTTTCTCACAGCCTTCGCCCTCACGTCCGCAACGAGCCTCGGCCGCGGCGACGCCAAACTGACCGGCGCACTCGGCCTGTGGACCGGTCAGCTTCAGCCTATGCTCCTCGGCTTGGCCGTCGGCGTCGTCTGCGCCGGAATCGTCGCGTGCGCGCTGCTCGTCGTCGGGAAAATAGACCGCCGAACTACTATGGCCTTGGGGCCGTGGCTGGTGGCGGGCGCCTCGGCTGTGTGGGCGGGGAGCGGCTAAAGGAGAATCAAACGAGAAGCTTGATTGCGATCCGAACCGTGGGACAATGATGGGCATGTTCTCTTGGTCAACGGCGGGGGAGTCCCACGGACCGGCCCTCATCGCACTCATGGAAGGCGCTCCGGCGGGGGTGCGCATTTCCTCCGCGGACATTTCGCGCGCGCTCGCCCGGCGGCGGCAGGGGCACGGGCGCGGCGCCAGGCAGAAGTTCGAGCGCGACGAACTGACCGTCCTCTCGGGGATCCGCCACGGCAGGACGATCGGCTCTCCCATAGCCCTCCAGATAGGCAACTCCGAATGGCCGAAGTGGCGCGCGGTGATGTCTGCCGACCCCGTCGACCCTTCCGAGCTGACCAGGGACGCGGGTACGGGAGACCCCCGCGAAATCGCGAGAAACAAACCCTTGACGAAGCCGAGGCCCGGGCACGCGGACCTCGTGGGAATGAACAAGTACGGCTTCGACGACGCCAGACCCGTTCTCGAACGCGCTTCGGCCCGCGAGACGGCCGCACGCGTCGCCCTCGGCGCGATCGCCGCGGCCGTCAACAGCCAGGTCGCGGGAGTGTCCGTCCTTTCCAGAGTCGTGAGGATCGGAAAGGTCGCGGACGAGGGCGCCCCTCCGGGCCCCGACGCCGCCGAGGCCCTCGACGCGAGCCCCGTCAGATGCCTCGATTCAGCCGTGGAGGCCGCGATGGTCGCGGAGATAGACGAGGCGAAAAAAGAAGGCGACACCCTCGGCGGCGTCGTCGAAGTGCTCGTCTACGGAGTTCCCCAGGGGCTCGGCACGTA
>NZ_DBHHEV010000012.1:0-30693 GCF_057238965.1 Peptidiphaga sp. | reverse complement strand
CAAAGGCGTGGAGATCGGCGACGGCTTCACCGGCGCCGGACGCCGAGGGAGCGTCGCCCACGACGAGATCGTCCGCGAGGGCGCCCTCAGGCGGCTGACCAATCGGGCGGGAGGAATCGAAGGGGGAATGTCCAACGGCGAGGCCATCCGCATCCGTCTGGCTTTCAAGCCCATTTCGACCGTTCCAAGAGCGCTTCGCACGATCGACACGGCCACGGGAGAGCCCGCGACCGCGCTCCATCAGCGCTCCGACGTCACGGCGGTCGTTCCGGGGGCTGTCGTCGCCGAGGCCATGGCCTCGCTCGTCGTCGCGGAAGCCCTGATCGAGAAGACGGGAGGCGACTCCGCGGACCAGATGCGCGAGTCCCTCGCCGCCTACCTCGCCTCCATACCGGAGGCCCGCGCATGAGCGCGAAAGCTGTGTTCGTCGGCATGCCCGGAGCGGGCAAATCCAAGGTCGGCAGGCTCGTCGCCGAGGCGCTCGGCTGCGACTTCCGAGACTCCGACGATCTCATCGTCCAGGCCGAGGGGCGCAGCATCGCCAGCATTTTCTCCGACGACGGCGAAACGCGGTTTCGGGAGATCGAAGCCGAGGTCGTCGCCCGCGCCCTTCTCGCCTTCGACGGGGTCCTCTCCCTCGGCGGAGGCGCGATTCTCGCCGAATCGACGCGGAAGGCGCTCAGAGGCCACCCCGTCGTCCTCATCGACGTCGACGACGCCGAACTCGTCAGGCGCGCAAAGCAGTCCTCCGTGGTCCGTCCCCTGCTGGCCGGCGACCCCGCCGCAAGAATGGCGGCGCTGCGCTCGGAGCGCGACGCATGGTACAGGGAAGCTGCCCGCCACACCGTGACGTCGGACGACGGCCCCGTCCAACGGGTCGTGGCCGAGGTGCTTCGCCTTCTGAGCGCGGACTCGGAGCCGCGTCCGTGAGCCTCGCGATCCTCCTCGGGCCTCCGGGCGCGCTCGTGGCCGAGTGCGCGGAGCGGATCTCTGCCGCGAGCGGCCGCAGTTGCCTCATTGTGGACGACGCCGTGGAAGCCGTGGCTGGGGAGAGCCCCGAGCGGATCGTCACGACAAAGGGCGCGCAGGCCCTCAGAGCCGTCGAGCGAGAAGTGGTGGGCGCGATCCTCGATTCGATCGACGCCGCGGACGACAGGATCCTCGCGCTGAGCTCGGGATCGCTTGGAGACGGCGAGGACGACGAGGATTTTGCCCCCGTCAGGCGGCGAATCGCAGAGTTGGCCGGGGAGGGCGCCGTCGTCGTCCATCTGACGGGAAACCTCGCGACCCTCGTAAAGCGAACGGGCATCGGCGGACCGCGCCTGGCCGCCGTCGAATCCCCCCGAAAAATCTTCTACCGGCACCTTTCGCGCCGGGAGCCGCTTTATGCGGCGGCCGCCGAGGCGACGCTCGACACCTCGGGAATGGACGTTGCAGAGGCGGCCGAGCGGGTTGCCCGCCTCCTCTGTTCCACGTCGTAAGGGTGCGCCCGGCACCGCACTCCGCTTCACGTCATGAAGGGGCGCCCGGCATCGCACTCCGCCTCACGTCGTGAGGGTGCGCCCGGCATCGCACTCCGCTTCGCGTCATGAAGGGGTGCCCGGTATCATACGGACCGTTTGCTCGCCGACGCGAGCGAACCTGTATTCTAGGGACGGCGCGCAAAAGGCGCGAAAGACAACAGACAAGGAGCCCTTGTGGCAAGCACCAACGACCTGAAGAACGGAATGGTTCTGAACATCGACGGCCAGCTGTGGAGCGTCGTCGAGTTCCAGCACGTCAAGCCGGGCAAAGGCCCTGCTTTCGTGCGCACCAAGATCAAGAACGTCCTGTCCGGCAAGACGGTTGACAAGACGTTCAACGCCGGAGTCAAGGTCGAGACGGCCACCGTCGACCGCAGGGACATGCAGTACCTGTACAACGACGGCACGGATTTTGTATTCATGGACCTGGAAACCTACGAGCAGATTCCGGTCTCGCCGGAGATCGTCGGGGACGCCGCCAATTTCCTCCTCGAGGAGCAGCAGGCCATCGTCGCCTCGCACGAGGGGCAGGTCCTTTTCGTCGAGCTTCCGGCGTCGGTGGTCCTCGAAGTGACCTACACCGAGCCCGGCCTTCAGGGCGACCGGTCCAACGCCGGAACCAAGCCGGCCACGGTTCAAACCGGCTACGAAGTCCAAGTGCCCCTTTTCCTCAACCAGGGCGACAAAGTCAAGATCGACACTCGCACGGGCGAATACCTCGGCCGAGTGACGGACTGATGGACGAACAATCCAAGCGCCGACGGCGCAAAGACGGCTTCACCGCGCGGACCAAGCAGCGCAACCGCGCTCTCGACGTCGTTTTCGAGGCCGACGAGCGCGGTCTGCTCGGCCAGGGCGACCTGCTCGCCCTGCTTGACGAGCGCAAGGTTGTGTCCACCTCGCAGTCGCCCATCGGCGACTTCGGAGCGAGCATCGTCGAAGCGTACGCTGAGAACGCCGACGACATCGACACAATCGTCGAAGCGGCGAGCGAAGACTGGGCGATGAGCCGCATGAACGCCGTCGACCGCTCCATTCTTCGCGCGGCAGCGGCAGAGCTCGTGTACGTGGGCACCGATCGCTTCCACGTCATCCCCGAATGGGCGGGCTTGGCCCGAGAATATTCGACGGAGCGCTCGGTGGGCTTCGTCATGGGAGTCCTCAACCGCGTTGCGGACATTCGCGCGCGCGAACTTTCCGGCGGCCGCGGGCTTTCCGAAAGCGAGGAGGCGGGCGGCCGAGAATCGATCTGACCCGCAGACGCGCGAGCCTTGTTGCGCTCCGAGCCGCCGAGGGCTACCGTAATCGATGGAACCCGCCTTGGTTCCGATTCTTTAAGCCCGTCCTGCGAGGCGGGGAAGGAGGCCTTTATGGCAGACAAGGCGCGCGCCCGCGTGGTGCTTGACGCCGATGACATCGAGCGGTCGCTCAAGCGCATCGCTCACGAAATTCTAGAGCGCAACAAAGGAGCCGAGAACCTCATCCTTCTCGGAATTCCGACTCGCGGGGTCCCGCTGGCGCGGCGGCTTCGCGACGCTCTTCGCGAAGCGGGAGGCGTGGAGGTCCCCGCCGGCTCGCTCGACATCACGATGTACCGCGATGACCTTCGAAGCAATCCCATTCGCGTTCCCCATCCGACCAGCATTCCCGACGGCGGAATCGACGCCGCAACGGTTGTGCTGGTCGATGACGTTTTTTACTCAGGCCGGCCGATTCGCTCCGCTTTGGAGGCCATCGCCGACATCGGGCGGCCCGCCGCGGTTCAGCTGGCGGTCCTGGTGGACCGCGGGCATCGCGAGCTGCCGATTCGCGCGGACTACGTCGGAAAGAACCTGCCGACGTCGCGCACCGAAAAGGTGCGGGTGAACCTCGCCCCTGTCGATGAAGCCGATTTCGTAGCGATCGAGGAGGCCTGACATGCGCCATCTTTTGGGAACAGACGACATGACCCACGCCGAGGCCATCCAGATTCTGGACACGGCTGAGACGATGGCCGCGACCCAGTCGCGCACAATCAAAAAGCTCCCGGTTCTGCGCGGGCTCATCGTCTCGACTACGTTCTTCTAGGTCTCGACGCGCTCTCGGCTGTCCTTCGAGGCCGCCGCCAAGCGGCTGTCGGCCGACGTCATCTCCTTCTCAGCGAAGGGGTCCTCGCTGTCGAAGGGCGAGTCGCTCAAGGACACGGCGCAGACGATCGTCGCGATGGGGGCCGAGGCCCTCATCGTGCGACACAGCGCCTCGGGCGCCCCGCACAGGCTGGCCCACTGCGGGTGGATCGACGTTCCGATCCTCAACGGCGGCGACGGCACCCATCAACATCCTACCCAGGCCCTGCTCGATTCCTTCACGCTGCGCCGCCACCTGCACACCGGGCAGGACAAGGCGGCCCCGGAAGGCTCCGACCTGGCCGGCGCGCACGTCGTGGTCGTCGGAGACATCCTCCACTCGCGCGTCGCCCGCTCGAACGTCGATCTCCTTTCGCTCCTCGGGGCGAAGGTGACTCTGGTCGCCCCGCCCACCCTGCTGCCCGTCGGCATGGAGGATTGGCCGTGCGAGGTGTCCTACACGCTCGACGACGTCCTCGCCTCCAAGCCCGAGGCCGTCATGATGCTGCGGGTCCAACGCGAGCGCATGAGCGGTGCCGGCGGCGGCTTCTTTCCCTCGCCTGAGGAATACTCGCGCCAGTACGGCCTGAACGCGGAGCGCCTCTCGGTGCTCGGCGACGACGCCGTGCTCATGCATCCGGGCCCGATGAACCGCGGCCTGGAGATTTCGGCCGACGCGGCCGACTCCGCCCACTCGGTGGTTCTCGAACAGGTGGCCAACGGAGTGTCCGTGCGCATGGCCGCCCTCTACCTTCTTCTGGCGCACGGCGAGGAGATTTCGGCATGAGCGAGTACATTTTCAAGCGCGCGAGGCTGTTGGGCAAAGACGTCGTGGACGTCCACGTGCTCGACGGCATGATCGCCGCGGTGTCGGGCGACGAGATTTCCTCGGCGAACGCGACGGTCGTGGACGCCTCGGGCCTCGTCGTTTTGCCCGGGCTCGTGGATTCGCACACGCATCTGCGCGAACCCGGCCTGGAGGATTCCGAGACCGTCCTGACCGGTTCGCAGGCCGCGGCCGCGGGCGGCTACACCTGCGTCAACGCCATGGCCAACACGACGCCCGTCCAGGATTCGGCCGGCGTCGTCGAACAGGTCATGCGCCTTGGAGAGATCGCCGGGTACGTGGACGTGCGCCCCGTGGGCGCCGTTTCCTCCGGGCTGGAGGGCAAGCACCTGGCCGAGCTCGGGGCCATGGCCGCTTCGGACGCCCAGGTCCGCTACTTCTCCGACGACGGAAAATGCGTTTCCGACCCCGTGCTCATGCGCAGGGCGCTCGAATATGCGAAGGCCTTCGACGGAGTCGTCGCCCAACACGCCCAGGATCCGCGGTTGACGGAAAGGGCGCAGATGCACGAGGGCGACGTCTCGGCCGAGCTCGGGCTGGCCGGCTGGCCGGCGGTCGCCGAGGAGTCGATCATCGCCCGCGACGTGCTTCTGGCCAAGCACGTCGGCTCGAAGGTCCACATTCTCCACGTTTCCACGGCCGGATCGGTCGATCTCGTCCGCTGGGCAAAGGCCCAGGGCATCGCCGTGACGGCCGAGGCCACGCCTCACCACCTGAGCCTCGACCACACGGAAGTCCGCTCCTACGATCCGATGTTCAAGGTCAATCCGCCGCTTCGCCCCCGCGAGGACGTTGAGGCGCTGCGCCGCGGCGTCGTCGATGGGACGATCGACGTGATCGGAACCGACCACGCGCCGCATCCCATCGAGGAGAAAGACTGCGAGTGGGCGGTTGCGGCCAACGGAATGATCGGCCTGGAGACGGCGCTTTCGGTTGTCCAGGAGTCGCTTGTGACCGCCGGGCTTATCGACTGGGAGGACGTGGCCAGGCTCATGAGCTACGAGCCCGCGCGCATATGCGCCAGCCCCGACCAGGGCCGCCCGGTGGCCGCCGGGGAGCCGGCGAACCTCTGTTTCGTCGATCCCGATGCGAGACGGGAGATTTCCGGGCGCGCCAGCCGCTCGAAGTCGCACAACACCCCGTGGGAGGGCCGCACCCTTCCGGGACGGGTGATGTACACCGTCCACCGGGGCGTGCCGACCGTGTGGGAGGGCGGGCACCGCTCCCACGAGGACGTCATGGCCGATCGTGCGAAGCTCCATCGCGTCGGCCGCTGACGGTCTGAAAACGCTGCAAGTCTGAGACTCTCAACGTGCGGATGCGGTCGCCCGATCGCATCCGCACGCCTCATGGAGATGCGTCTCACAAAGTTACGTCCCGTGGAGGAAAAATGACGACGTTCGGTCAGCGCCTGCGCCAATCCATGGCGGCCCGAGGGCCGGTGTGCGCGGGAATTGATCCGCACGCGGGCCTGCTGCGGCAGTGGGGGCTCGAGGACAGCCCGGCCGGCGTGCGTGAGTTCTCACTGCGCACCATCGACGCGCTGCACGACCGCGCCGCGGCATTCAAGCCGCAGTCGGCCTTTTACGAGCGGCACGGCGCGGCGGGGGTCGCCGCGCTGGAAGAGACGCTGCGCGCCTGCCGCGACGCCGAGGTTCCCGTCATCGCCGACGTCAAGCGCGGAGACATCGGCTCGACGATGGACGGATACGCCGACGCCTACCTCAGCGGCCCGCTCAAGGCCGACGCATTCACCGTCTCCCCGTATCTCGGCCCCGGATCTCTCGAGGCCACGGCGCGCCGCGCGGCCGAGCTGGGCGGCGGCCTGTTCGTCCTCGCCCTCACATCCAACCCCGAGGGCGCCCAGATCCAACACGCGGGCTCGCCCTCCGTCGCGGGCAGGGTGGTCGAGGCGGTCGCCGCGTGGAACGAGGACATCGCCCCGGGGTCCTTCGGCCTCGTCGTCGGCGCGACCATCGGGGACGGCGCCCGCCGGCTCGGCATCGACCTTCCGTCGTTCCCAGGCGTTTTCCTCGCCCCCGGAATAGGGGCGCAGGGCGCGGGCGCCGACGAGCTCCGGCAGGTTTTCGGCTCGGGAATCGCGCGGGTCTTGGCCTCGGCCTCCCGATCGATCCTGGCCGGCGGCCCCACAGCGGCAGGGCTGCGCGAAGGCTTCGCCCGCACTCTCGCCGCGGTCGAATCCGCCCTTGGACAGCCAGAATCCAGGTAGCATGGAGCGCATGGACAACCGCGCTTTCGTCGTCGTCGGGCCTTCGGGTGTGGGCAAGGGGACGCTGCTCAAAGAGGCTCTGGCGCGGGCGCCCGAATGTTGGCTGTCCGTTTCGGCCACCACGAGGGACCCCAGGCCGGGTGAGCGGGAAGGCGTCGACTATTTCTTCGTCAGCGACGAACGATTCGACGAGCTCGTGGAAACCGGGCAGATGCTCGAATGGGCCCTGGTCCACGGAGTCAACCGGTATGGCACCCCGCGCGGGCCCGTGGACGAGGCCGCAGCCCGCGGCCGCATTCCTGTGCTCGAACTCGACCTCGCGGGTGCGCGCCAAGTGCGGCGGTCGATGCCCGAGGCCGCGCAGATATTCATCGCCCCGCCCGCATGGGAAGAGCTCGAGCGCCGGCTGCGGGGCAGGGGAACCGAAGGCCCCGAGGAAATCGCGCGTCGCCTGGAGACGGCCCGCGAAGAAATGGCGGCCGCGGAGGAATTCGACGTCGTCGTCGTCAACGATTCCGTGTCGCGTGCCACGGAAGAGCTACTCCGCATTTTCGGAGTCACACGCTAAAATAAGCCTCTGGACGTCTAGTTAAGAGGGAAAAATGTTCGGAACAGTTCCTGAGCCCGAGGGCATCACCAATCCGCCGATCGACGAACTGCTCGAGAAGGTGGACTCGAAGTACGCCCTGTCGGTTTACGCCGCCCAGCGCGCCCGCCAGATCAACTCCTACCGTCAGGAGATGACGCGGGGCGACGGCAACATCTCCACCTTCGGCCCTCTGGTCGAGGCGAGTCCGGAGGACAAGCCCCTGTCCATAGCCCTGGAGGAAATCCGGGAGGACAAGGTCGAGTGGACGACGGAAAAAGACTGACCGCTCGAGGGGCCTTCCGAAAGGAAGGCCCTCTTTCTATCGTCGTCGGCGTCTCCGGCGGCATTGCGGCGTACAAAGCGTGCGCCGCCGTTCGTCTGTTCAAGGAGGCGGGGCATCGCGTCACCGTCGTCGCCACCCGCGCCGCCCTCGGCCTTGTCGGCGCCGTCACGTGGGAGGCGCTGTCCGGGCGCAGGGTCTACTCCGACGTCTGCGAGGACGCGGACGACGTCGCCCACGTGAGGCTGGCACGGGAGGCCGATGCGATCGTGGTCGTTCCGGCCACGGCCAACACTCTCGCGAAAATTCGCGCGGGAATCGCCGACAACATGCTGACGAACGCCGTGCTGGCCGCGACGTGCCCGGTCTTCGTCGCACCGGCGATGCACACAGAGATGTGGTTCAACCCCGCCACGCAGGAAAACGTCGCCGTTTTGCGCGAGCGCGGCGTGCGCTTCATCGGCCCGGCCTCCGGGCGCCTGACGGGCGCGGATTCGGGCGTCGGGCGCCTGAGCGAGCCGGGCGACGTCGTCGCCGCCGTGCTTTCGGCCATGCGCGAATCGGGCGGGCCGCGCGATCTGCTGGGCCTGACCTTCGCCGTGAGCGCGGGCGGCACGCGCGAGCCCATCGATCCGGTCCGCTACCTCGGCAACCGCTCCACCGGGCGTTTCGGAACCGCGATCGCACGGATCGCAGCCGAACGCGGCGCGAAGGCGATTCTCGTCGAGTCCAATGTCGCATCCGACGTCCTCCGCGAGGCGGGCGACGCGGATATCCGCCACGCCCCGAGCGCCCTCGAGCTGCGCGACGCCATGGAGGCCGCCGCACTCGAAGCCGACGTGCTCGTCATGGCCGCGGCCGTGGCCGATTTTCGCCCCGCGAAGGTCAGCCCCACAAAACAGAAGAAGACGGGGGAGCCTTTCCTCCCGATCGAACTCGTCGAGAACCCGGACGTCCTCGCCGGCCTGGCGGCCGCGCGCAGACCGGGCCAGACGATCGTCGGATTCGCCGCCGAAACCGGCGACGAGCACGGCACAGTCGAGGACTACGGACGCGAGAAGGCGTTGAGAAAGGGCGCCGATCTGACCGTCGTCAACGGCGTGGGGGAGCGCGTCGGCTTCGGCGACGTCGATTCCCGGATCCTCGTGCTCGACTCGAAAGGCGACGTCGTCGCAAAGGCTGAAGGAAACAAAGAAGAGCTCGCGCGCGTCATCGTCGACGCCGTCGTGCGGCTGCGATCCTAAGGAGAAAAATGCATCGTCAACAATTCACATCCGAATCCGTCACCGAGGGGCACCCGGACAAGGTTTGCGATCGAATATCGGACACCATCCTCGACGCAATGCTCGAGCAGGACCCCTCTTCCCGCGTGGCGATCGAAACGATGGCGACCACCGGCCTCATCCACGTCGCCGGCGAGGTGACCACCTCCTCCTACGTCGAGATCCCGCGCCTGGTCAGGCAGACGATCCGCGACATCGGCTACACGTCGTCTGACATCGGCTTCGACGGCGCCTCGTGCGGCGTGACGCTTTCGATCGGCCAGCAGTCCGCCGACATTTCCGAGGGCGTCACAACGTCCTTGGAAATCCGGGAGGGGATGCGCTCCGACGACGCCTTCGACCGCCAGGGCGCCGGAGACCAGGGGCTCATGTTCGGGTATGCCAGCAACGAGACGAGCGAGCTCATGCCCGCGCCCATCGCCTTCGCCCACCGCCTGGCCGAGCGCCTGGCGAAGGTCCGCAAGGAAGGAATCGTGCCCGGCCTGCGCCCGGACGGCAAAACCCAGGCGACGATCGGCTACGAAGGCCTGCGGCCGGTCAGCCTCGAGGCGGTTGTCATTTCAACGCAACACGACGAGGGCGTCGAACGGCCTTGGCTGCACGAGGCCATGAGGGAGCACGTCCTCGACCATGTGCTCCAGACCCAGGGCCTCGATCTGGACGTCTCCGATCTTCGCCTGTTCGTCAACCCGTCCGGCAAGTTCGTCGTCGGCGGACCGATGGGCGACGCCGGGCTGACCGGCCGCAAGATCATCGTCGACACCTACGGCGGAATGGCCCGCCACGGGGGAGGGGCCTTTTCGGGGAAGGACCCCTCGAAGGTCGATCGGTCGGCCGCCTACGCCGCGAGATGGGCGGCGAAGAACGTCGTGGCCTCCGGGCTGGCGGAGCGCTGCGAGCTTCAGGTCGCCTACGCGATCGGCCGCGCCCGTCCGGTCTCCGTGCGCGTCGACACCTTCGGCACGGAGACGGCGCCGGTGGAGCGGATTGAGTCGGCGGTGGCCAAGGTCTTCGACTTGCGGCCCGCCGCGATCATCGAGGAGCTCGAGCTCAAACGCCCGATATATGCGGCGACGTCGGCCTACGGGCATTTTGGGCGTGAGGGCTTCTCCTGGGAGCGGACGGATCGCGTCGACGAGCTTCTGCGCGCCGTCTGACCCCGAAGCGGAGCGAACTTGTGCGCTCAGCCAGGCCGCTGTCGAAGCCATACGCATCCAGGCGCCGCATGGACGTCCGCTTGACCCGCATTCGAAGCTCGCCGCTCGCCTCCTACGAAAAGCGTCGGAGGCTCTTGGTTTAATGGACGCATGGACATGACGCTTCCGGGTCTGGGCGAGCTTCCCGCGGCCGAAGAGCAGGCGGGACTGCTCGATGTCGCGCGCGCCGAGCGGGAAGTCGTCGGCGAGGTGCGGTCCCCGGTCGCACACGTCCACGTGCTGTTGCGCCAGCCGCATCTCGACAAGGTCTTCGACTACCTCGTCCCCGCGTCGATGGACTCGTCGGCGGTCGTCGGGGCGCGAGTCGTCGTCGACGTCGGCGCGCATCGGGCGAGCGGCTTCATCGTCGGCCGGGATTCGACCTCTGAGGCCGCGGGGAGGCTGCGCCCGCTGCGCAGGGTCGTCTCCGCCCTCCCCGTCCTCACTCCCGAAGTGTACGGGCTGTGCGTCGACGCGGCCGCCCGGTGCGCGGGGTCCGCGGCAGACCTGCTGTCCCTGGCCGTTCCCGAACGCCACGCGCGCGCGGAAAAGGCCCACCTAGCCGCCCACGGCGGCGACATCCGGGCCGATCGGCTCGCCGTCGAGTCTTACGAGGCCGCCGTCGGCAGCCCGTGGCGCGCCTACCTCGGCGGCCCGGCGTTCCTCAGGCGCGTCGCCGCGGGCCAAGGTCCGAGTGCCGTGTGCTGCGAGCTCCCCGGAAGCGATGCGGTTGCCATGCTCGCCGACGCCGCGTCGGCCGCCCGCGCGTCGGGGCGCGGCTGCCTTGTCGTTGCCCCCACGAGGCGCGAGGCCTCCCGCATCGCCGAGGGGGTCGCCGCCGCCACAGGCGAGAGCGTCGCCCTCGTCGTCGCCGACGAGCCGCACGAGAGCCGGTATGCCGCATTCCTTCGGATCCTCACCGGAATCGACCGCGTCGTCGTGGGAACCCGCTCGGCCGTGTGGGCGCCCGTGGGCGACTTGGGCCTGGTCGCGGTGCTTGACGACGCCTCCCCGAACCTGCGCGAACAGCACGCCCCCTACGTGAGGGCGGGCGAGGCTCTCGCGATGCGCGCGGCCCGGGAGGGCGCGGCTTTCCTTTCCCTGTCGGGGTGCGTTTCGCTTTCGGCCCAGGCGATGATCGAACGGGGCGAGGCGGCTCTCGTGCGCGGCGCGCCGACCGCGCTGCGCGCAAGCCTTCCGCGAGTGAGCGCGGCCGAGCAATGGGAGCGCGACGGCGCTTCATGGTCGCGGCTGCCGGAGTCGGCCTTCGCGCTCGTCAGGCACGGCCTTGACGAGGGGCCGGTTCTCGTCGTCGTTCCCAGAGCCGGATACATCCCGCTGACGGCGTGCGCCTCCTGCAGGGAAATCGCGCGGTGCGAAACGTGCGGCGGAAGTCTCGGCCTTGACTTCGGCGAGCCGGGGCCGCGCTGCCGCAGATGCGGACTGTCAGCCGCCCGGTGGCGCTGCCCCGAATGCGGGGGAGGCCGCATTCGCGCGGTCCGCCTCGGCTCTCACCGCACCGCCGAAGAAATAGGCAAGGCCTTTCCCGGAACGGGAATCGTCATGTCCGGTTCGCAGGCCAGCGAAGGCATCGTCGATTCGGTCTCCCGCAAGCCCCGAATCGTCGTCGCCACGCCCGGATCCGAGCCTGCGGCGCAGGGCGGGTACCGGGCGGCCCTCGTCCTCGATTCCCGGTTCCTCAGGGGAGACGGGCCGGGCTCGGAAATCGAGTTCGTCCGCAGAGCGTGCCGCATCGTTGCGCGCGTCCGCCCGGCGCGCGAAGGCGGGCACGTGATGTTCGCCGGAGGAATCGACCCCGTTTTCCTCAGGATGCTCAATACGTGGGGGCAGCCCGATTTCGCTGCAGGCCTGTATGCGCAGAGGCGAGAGCTCAAGCTTCCGCCCTCGGCCTTCTGGCTCGCCGTGACGGGGGAATCCAGGTCGGTGCGCACCTACCTGGGAGTCCTGCGTTCGTCGCTTTTCGCGGCGGAGGCTTCGGAGGCGGAAACTGCCGAGCGCCACGCCGACGCCGCCTCGGACGCGCACTCGCGCGACCCCCTGTTGGCCGGCGGCATCATTCGTTTGGCTTCTGGATACGAGCTCTTGGGCCCCGTTCCGTCCGCCCGGCCGCGAAATGACGCAAGGCGGAACGAAGGCATGCGAAACTCTTCTATTCGGAACGAAGGCGTGCGGGCCGAGGCCGGAAACGGCGCCGCTGCCCGAGGCGGCGCGGGGCAAAACGGTGTCGGCCAAAATGCGTCCGGACGGAGCGAAACCGGGCGCAGCAGCGTCGCACGGACAGACGAAGTCACGGTCTACGTCCGGTGCGCCCACGCTTTGGGGCCCTCCCTCGCCGCGCACGCGAGGGCCGCACACCGCGAGTACACGGCCAAGCAGCTTGGCCCGTCCCTGCGTCTGGAAGTCGATCCAGACGTCTGATCCACGCCTCGCGGGCAGACCGCGAACGCGGAGGGCGCCTCGCATCGCGCGGATGCCTTCTCCAGCGCCGATACGGCCGCCTGCTGCTCCGTCGCGAGCGGGCACGGCGACATGTTGTCGAAGCCGTCGCCCTTCGCGTCGCCTACACTGAACGGGTGAGAATTCTCTTCGCCGGAACGCCGCAGGCCTCTGTGCCGTCGCTGCAACGCCTCCTCGACGCCGGACACGACGTCCTCGCCGTCCTCACTCGCGCCCCCGCCCCGGCTGGGCGGCGCCGCAAACTCGTCCGGTCGGCCGTGCACGAGGAGGCAGACGCCAGAGGAATCCCCGTTTACACGCCGACGAGCCTCAAAAAGGACGAAGACGTCCGGCGCGCGATCGAGGAGCTCGCGCCCGAGGCGGCGGCGGTGGTCGCCTACGGCCTTCTCATTCCCCCTGCGCTTTTGGAGATTCCGCGCTTCGGCTGGATCAATCTGCATTTTTCGCTCCTTCCGCAGTGGCGAGGCGCCGCGCCCGTCCAGTACGCGATCGCGGCCGGCCAGGAAACGACCGGCGCCTCGACCTTCAGACTCGAAGCGGGCCTGGACACGGGCCCGGTTTTCGGCTCCGTCGTCGAGAAAGTGGGGGAGCGCGAAACGGCGGGCGAACTCCTCGAGCGCCTCTCGCATTCGGGGGCCGGTCTTCTGGTCGAAACCTTCGAGCGGCTCGGCCGGGGCGCCGAGCCCGTCCCGCAAAGCGGAGAGCCCTCCTATGCGCCGAGCATTTCGACGGCGGACGCCCGCGTGGACTGGAACCTCGACGCCGTCACGATCGATCGGCGCAGCCGCGCGCACACGCCGGCCCCCGGGCCGTGGACGACGCTCGGGGGAACGCGGATCAAGCTCGGGCCGCTGGCGGCGCGCCCCGACGTCGTCGATCTGCAGCCGGGGCAAATCAGACCCGGCAAGCCGCCGCTGGCGGGAACCGGGGCGGGCGCCGTCGAGCTGAGCGGCGTGGCCCCGGCGGGAAAGAAACCGATGGATGCGAGCGCGTGGCTTCGAGGGGCGCGTCTGGCCCCGGAGACGCGATTCGACGCGGAAGGCGAGTGACGAGTGAACGAGCAACCTCATGCGGACAGGGACAGCCGCAGAATCGAAGGCCCCGGCCGCGCCGACGACGGAGACGACGCGCGCGGCGACCGCAACACACGTGAGAGACACAGCGTCGGCGACAGACGCGGCGGCCGCCGCGACCGCAGGCCCGAAGGCTGGCATCCCGGGCGGCAGGAAGCCAACGCTGCCAGGCTCGTCGCCTTCGAGGTCCTCAGAGCGGTCGACGAGGACGACGCGTACGCCAACCTCGTCCTTCCCGTCGAAATCGCCCGCGCCGGCCTGAACAAGCTCGACGCCGCCTACGCCACGAATCTGTGCTACGGCACCCTCCGCATGCGCGGCAGGTGGGACGCGATCATCAGCCGCTGCGCAAAAGGGCGCAGGATCTACGACATCGACCCGCCGGTCCTCGACCTGCTGAGGATGGGATGCGAGCAGCTGCTCGCAATGGAGACTCCGCCGCACGCGGCCATCCACGAAACGGTGGTCATCGCCCGCAATTTCTTCGGCCAGGGCACGGGAGGATTCGTCAACGCCGTCTTGCGCCGCATCAGCGAAAAGGCCGGCCAATGGCCAGAGATCGTCCGATCGTCCACCGCTTCGCACACGGAGTTCCTCTCCCTTTGGCACTCGCATCCCAGGTGGATCGTCGAGGCGCTTGAGGAGTCGCTCGAAGCCTCCGGGCGCAGCAGGGACGACGTCGAATCGGTTCTCGCCGCACACAACGCCCCCGCGAAGGTCGCACTGGCCGCCCGTGCAATCAGCCCCGAGGCCCTGGCCGAGCGCGTCGAGGCGGCGAAGATGGAGGCGTTCCCCGGCTGCCTCATGCCGAGCGCGGTGTTGCTCGGCCGCGGCGATCCGCACCGGCTGTACCCCGTGCGCGACGGGCTCGCGGGAGTCCAAGACGAGGGGAGCCAGCTTATCGCCGCGCTGTTCGCCGCCGCGCCCATTGAGGGCAAAGACGAGCTGTGGCTCGACATGTGCGCCGGCCCGGGCGGCGCGCTCGTGTATTCGACGTGCTCGCCGGTGCTCGCCGAGACGCGCGACGTCGTCCGCGATTTCCTCGCGTCCCACGGGCACGCGAGGCTCCTTGACGCCGGAGAGGTTGCAAATCGCGTCGCGATCCGCGACGTTTCGGCGCGCGACGGCATGGTGCAGCTGTGGGCGGACACGGACTGCACGGACGGAATGTTCGTCGCGCTCATCGCGAAGGAGCCTGACGCCGAGCCCTCGGCTGCCGCAAAGGAAACGGCGGAAGAAAAATCCGCGGAGGCAGGCAATGCCGGGGGCCCCGTCGGCGACTAGCTGCGCGTCTGTGAAGTCGCCACGAGTTCGCGAACGTCCCGAAAGGCGCAAAGCGTCCGCGAACGTCCCGAGGAATCCGCGCATGTCCCGAAGGGTGCGGGGCGTTCACGGAGACGCCGAAAAGTGCGAGGCGCCCGCAAAGGGCGCGAGGCGGCGGCCGATTCGACGACAAGCTAAACTTGCTCCATGAGCGTTGTCATTTCACCGTCGATTCTCAACTGCGATTTCGGGCACCTCGCCGATGAGCTTGCCAAAATCTCGAATGCGGATTTCGCGCACGTGGACATCATGGACAATCACTTCGTCCCGAATCTCGCCCTCGGCCTGCCGTTGGCCGAGGCGGCCGTAAAATCCAGCCCGATCCCCGTCGACGCCCATCTCATGATCGAGGACCCTGACCGCTGGGCGCCCGTCTACGCCGAGCTCGGGTGCGAGTCCGTCACCTTCCACGCCGAAGCGGCCCAGGCGCCGATCCGCCTCGCCCGCGAGATTCGGGCGATGGGCAGGCGCGCAGGCCTGGCGTTGCGCCCCGCAACTGGAATCGAGCCCTACCTGGACATCCTCGGCGAATTCGACATGATCCTGGTCATGACGGTGGAACCCGGCTTCGGAGGCCAGTCCTTCATCGAGGAGATGATGCCGAAGGTTTCGCGCACGCGCCGAGCCATCGAGGCGGCGGGCTTGGACGTGTGGATCCAGGTCGACGGCGGAGTCTCCCGCTCGACGATCGAAAAGGCGGCCGAAGCGGGAGCTAACAACTTCGTCGCGGGATCGGCCGTCTACAAGGCCGACGACGCCGCGGCGGAGGTCGATTTTTTGCGTTCCTTGGCGTCCAAGCACTGCTGCTGAGCCCGAGCTGTGTCCCCGGTAACAGCCAAAACCTTACTTTCTTGTAATATCAATCTGCCGAAAGCCATTCGAAGAAGGCTGTCGGGGCGAGGCCGTCTGAAAGGCGGCCTCGTAAAAGATTGAGCCGCGGCGCGGGCATGCAATCGATCGCTTCCGCGACGTGAGACATAGGGGAAACCATGCCAGACGAGATGGTTCGGCAAGCGCAGAAGTGGCTGAACACGACTTATAAGAATCGACCGGGCTTCGGCAGCGTGTCGGAGGACGGGCAAACCGGGTGGGAGACCATCCATGGCCTGATCCGGGCGTTGCAGATTGAGCTGGGCATCACCGAGACGGCGAACAATTTCGGTGCGGGCACGCAGACGCGTTTCACTGCGCGGTGGCCGCAGGGAATCAAGGAGCAGGATCCCGGAGATACATCCACATCTAACGTGTATGCGATCATCCAGTGTGCTCTGTGGTGCAAAGGCTATTCCACCGGATCAAATATCACCACGCATTTCTATGGCGGCACCGGCAGTGCGATCAAAGATTTGAAAACCGACATTGGCATTGGCGGGGACTCCACCGTCACGGTTGGAATCATGAAGGCGTTGCTGACGATGGACCAGTTCGTATTACTCTTTCGCCGTGGCGGACGTGTGGCTGTTCGCAAGGTCCAACAGAAGCTGAACCGTGACTACGGCGATTATGTGGGGATTGTTCCCACTGATGGAGTGTACGGGCGGGAAATGAACAAGGCCCTCATACAGGTGCTGCAGGCCATTGAGGGATTCACTCCGGCCGAAGCGACCGGAAACTTCGGCGCAGGAACTCGTTCCCGCCTGAAAGTCATAACTGCCTCGAATGCCAGATTGCACCCCACTTGGGTGTGGTTCGCTTCGGTAATGCTCACGTGCAATGGGTATCCCGCTTCTGTGAGCAGCGAATGGTCCGAGGCAACTGAGCATCTTGAGAAGTTCCAGCGCGAGTACGCCCTTCCGGTGAGCGGAAAGGTTGATCGAACCACATGGATGAGTCTGCTTACGTCGAAAGGCGACCCGGACCGCCCGTGCGTGGCCTGTGACACTCGATTTGAAATCACCGATGAGTTTCTCGCAAAACTCAAGTCCGACGGGTACAAGATCGTGGGGCGTTATCTGACTGAACCGGGCCAGGACCAGAAGAAGCCTGAAGATTACTTCAAAGCAATCCGCCCAGGCGAGCTCGAGCGGATTGTCAAGGGAGGCATGAAGTTCTTCCCGATTTTCCAGGAGAACTCGCGTCAGCTATCCGATTTCACTCCTGAGAACGGCGCGCGCCACGCTCGTGAAGCCCAGTCTGCTGCCCAGAGGCTCGGCGTACCACCTACAATCATTTATTTTGCTGTCGATATGGACGTTTATGAGTATCAAATCGATCAGGTCGTAGATCCCTATTTTAAGGCAATCAAGGCGAATCTAGGAGGAGGTTACAGCGTAGGTATCTATGCATCGCGCAATACTTGTACAAGAATCACAAAAAATGGACATGCTATCTCTAGCTTTGTCTCCGATATGTCTTATGGATTCTCGGGCAACCTAGGTTATCCGATTCCGACCAACTGGAACTATGACCAGTTTACAGAGATTAGTGGCTACGGCGGAAGATAGGATCTCGACAAAGTCGCACACTCGGGACGAGTCCCCGCATGTGATGTCATCCTTTCATCAACTTCTCCTTCGCCATATCCCGATAAGGATCCGACTTCACCCGATCAAGATCCGCTATTGAAATGGGCGAAGACAACAGAACAAGAGTGTTTGTCGGGAATGGGGGGTCTTTTCAATCCGGTGAAGCCTTATCGAGGCTTTACAGGCGAGTTCATCCTTGAGTGGCTAAGAAAACCTGAATACTGGGGAGGTTCTTATACTGGCCTATGGCGGCTATACACCCCCGAACTCCCTACGCCTTCTGAACTTGCGGCTGCACGCGCATTGTGTGACAACGTTTGCAGTAAGCAACCGGTCATTAAAGGAACGCTGCCTCGCCGCGATATTGCTCACATGGCCGCTACGACGCTTGGGTGTTTGACATGGGGTATTGAGGAAAGACACGGAGACTACGGCTTGGGAGATTTAGGAGGCTGGCCTTTGGACCTGCTACAAATGTGGGGTTTTTACAGAAAAGAAACAAAGAGCACAAACTTGACTTCGTGGCTGCATGCTAACCTAGGAACTGTCAGCGGCGGTAAAGGGTTTGGCTACGGCGACGTGCTAGCCGACGCTGATGCGTGGCTCATTGCGCGGCATATGAAGAGGCACTCGTCTGATACCTCTCTGACTGACGCAATGAGCAACGTATTTGCTCGAAGCGAGATCCATCGTATTGCCTATTTTTATCGCGAACGTTTCAATGCTGATACTGATAACGTTGTCGCGGTCTTTAAGAAAGTGGCTGACGGCATTGACGCATGGGGATTTGAGAACATTCCCTTCAGCGAAGACAAACTTCTAAATGCTTGTGGCGCGGATCGTCTCCCTTCTGCTTCTGAGGCTGAAGCGCTTGCGCGCGCATATGCCGCTTTCCTATCAAATCCTCGTCGATGACATAATATCCTAGGATCGGTCCCCAATAAGAAGGGCAACACTGGGCCAATGTGGCTGAAAGGAGAGCGAATGATGACCGCTTCTCACGATCTCGATGATTTCAAGACTGAAGAGGAGTCGTCAGCAAACTCAATACGCTACCGCAAGATATCGGCGATCAGACGCACTCTGTGGTGGCTTGGCCTACTCCTTCTTTCACCGGCGCCTGCCGCATTTATCACCGAAGACGGCGTATATTTATTTTTTCGGAGTTTTCCATGTCAAATGCATGTTGAATCTACTGCAGATCCGCAACTTTTGCCAACGCTTATAGAGAAACGTATTGTCATTACTCTCTCTCTTGGATTTCTTTGCTGGATCATGTGCGTAGCTTTGAGTCTATTTTCTCCGCAGTCAGGCGTTTTGTCACGGAAGCAACGTTCCAAACGAATCTTGAAACAAATATTTATAACGATAATCTCGTTCATTTTTCTATTTACTTCTAGCTACATATATATTATTTAATATCGGTATTGACTTATATTATCATCCAATTCCTGTGTGAAGGGCACTATCGGGAAAGAGCTCCACTTGCGAAAGTAGTTCGCAACAACGTTCCTGCGTTTGCAGTTTGATCCCCGGGCAGAAGCAAACTGGCACGAAAGGTTCACCCCGATCTCGCTCTTCTCGCGAGAAGAGCGAGATCGGGAAAACGCGATACCGTCTATGGCCAAGTCAGAAAGGATAGCTTCCGGCACTTTCGATGCTGACGTCCTCAAAGCAGTTTCTGTGGTGGTTTCGAGAACGATCCCCTCCCTCCATCAGCTTCCTTTAGCTCGCAGCGGGACTGATCTAAGTAGACGATTTCTTTAGGTCAGCTCCATCTACTTGGTCCGAGTTCGCTATCCTGAGCTGCGCTGACTTTCGTCTGTTGAAGGCTCGAATTGTGAGTCCGGCGACGTATACCCATGTGGGGTAGCCGTAGACAGGATGAAAGCGTGTGAGAAGGCTGCACCAGCAAACGCACGTCGTCGCTTATACAGATCAGCACTCATGATGTCCTCTTCTGGTTCCTCTGCCCGGTGTAGCCTTCCAGATTTTCTCATAGTCAGCAGGTCCATAGAAGAGATAGATCGGTGGAAGAGACAGATCGAATCTCTAAAGCAAGGCCGACCAGGTTGTTTGCTTGTGATTACGGCTGCCCACGAAGGTGTCGACAGGAAGAATGCCGCGCGACTACGGCGACACGCGGGTTATCCGGAAAGCGCGCACCCCAAACAAATGAATCGCCAAACCAATTACCTGTACATCTGGATGCCCGATTCACATCTAGATGCCCGCAGACACTCGATAGGCTCTACAAGGTGCCGCGCCGCTCCATGCGAATTGTCTGCATGTCCTTTGCCTCTCCGATCTCGCCAGTGGGGACGAAACCTTTCTTGCGACAGAAGGCGACACGCTTCGGCGTCGTCGGGCGACGCGGGACGAACGGAGAACGCGGATCGTTCCATGGGCGCCACGATACCAGTCGGCGTCTCGACACCGTTCCGTGCAGAGGCGTTGGACGGCGCCGCGGTGCTGGCTTCCGGCGTCCGCCGAACCGCATCAGTTCGCCGCCGACGCGTTCCGCCGGATCCTCGAAAAGGCAACGAGGCACACTGCGGCGACGGCGAGGATCGCTGCGCAGCAGAACATCAGCGGGCGAAAGGCGAAGGCGCGCGCAAGAAGCGGGCCGAGGCTGGCCCCGATGAAAAGAACAAGCCCGTTGATCGCCATTCCGCTGGCCCTGTGGGGCGCGCTCACCTCGCCGAAAAGCGTGATCATGGCGGGAACGGCCAGAGCGATTCCCGTGACGAACACGAGGCTCGCCGCCGTGAGGGCGACGACGTTGGAAGAAGCCGCCGCCTCCAGAACGAGCCCACCCGCAGCCAAGAGGAACCCGGCGCGAGCCAGTCCGGAGACGCCGCGCCTGCGGGCAAGCGGGCCGGCGGCCAGCGCGGCGAACATGCACGGAAGCCCGCACAGGCGAATCCACATGAGTGCTGAGTCGGAAAGCCCGAGCGAGGCCGCGTGCGCCCCGAGCGCCGTGTACATCGCGATGAAGCACATGAGAAGCGTGACGTGTGCGGCGCACAAGGCCAGCATCGCGGGCAGGCAGATCAATCTGCCGATCTGCCGGAACTGGCGGCCCAGACCCAGGCCGGGCGCGCGCGCAGGCTCTCGCACGAGAAAGAAGATCGCTGCCCCGCACAGCGCCAGCACCGCGGCGCTGATAAGGAACGCCGAGGCCCAACCTGCCCAGTTTGCGAGGGCCTGCGGGACAACCTGCCCCACGATTCCCGCCACCAAGAAAGCCGTGGAAATCGCCCCTATGGACAAGGCGCGGCGTCGAGGCTCGACCGCTTCGGCAATGTAGGCGAGGGCGACGGGGGCGAAACTCGACGTCGTGATTCCTTGCAGCCCGCGCAAAACCGCGAGCGCGGGAACGGACTGGGCCGCCGCGCACCCGGCCGTTGCCAGCGTGAGCAGAATCATCCCGGCGAGCATCGTTCGACGTCGCCCGAAATGGTCGGCGAGAGGGCCCCACAGGACGAATCCCAACGCGTACGTCGCGCTGAAGCAGGTTGACAGGGCGAATACGGCGTCGCCTCCGAGCGACGCACCGGCGGGGCCGGCCAACGGGATCGCCGCGTAAAGCTGAGAGACGGCGACGAGGGCGGTGAACACGAGCAGGCCGACGGTTCCTGCGCCCGCCGGGAACTCCGCGACGGCTCCGCTTGCCTGACTTGCTTGACGCGGCTCGCCCGCCGTGGAAACGATGCGCCGATCGGCGACGTCGGTGGCGAATGGGTATTCATCAGACGCGGGTGCTGAAAAGCGCCGATCGTCCTTCGCGTTGGATTGCCCGCAGGGCTCGGCGGCTGGAAGGCGATTGGAACTGTTTGGGGGAAACGGGTTTGGGGGAGACGGGCGGTCGAATGAAGGCGACACGGGAAACCTCTTTTCCAACGAGAACGTTGGAGATTACCGTAGTACTCTTGACTCCGGAAAGCAACGTTCACGTTGGAGATGGTGTGTGACGCCACGCCAAACGCTCGAATCGGAGGCGCGAGGCCAGGCACACAGATTGGCCCGGTCGCATGCCGAAAACTCGGGCGGCTGCGTCCGAGCGTCGAACGTGCAGCGCCGAACACGTGGATTGGCTCGGCCGCACGCCGAACGCGGAACATGGGACGCCGCGACGCCGAGCTTTCGACGGCGTGAAGCCGCGAACGTGGCGCCTCGAGCGGGGCGACCCGCCTGGAAAGGAATGGACCGACATGGCCTGGGACACCGAGGGAACGAAAAGAAAGATACTTCTGGCGGCCGTCGATGAATTCGCGGCCCACGGGCCCGACGGGACGACGATCGAGCGGATCGCCAAGGCCGCCGGGGTCAACAAGGAGCGCGTTTACAACTATTTCGGGGCCAAACGCGAGCTTTTCGCCTACGTGCTGCGAGAGGAAATGGCGAAAGTCGCACGCGCCGTCCCCATAGGGCCGTTCGCCGTCGACGACGTCGGGGACTACGCCGGGCGCGTTTACGACTACCATCGCGAGCATCCTCAGCTCAATCGGCTGCTTCTGTGGGAAGGCCTCGTCTTGGGCGCGGACGTCCCGAGCGACGACGACCGCCTGGCTCGGTATCGCGAGAAGACGTCGGCCGTCGCCGAAGGCCAGGGGAGCGGGCATGTGACGGAGGCGATCGACGCCGACCACCTGGCCTTCCTCATTCTCTCCCTCGCGGGGTGGTGGTCGGCCGTCCCGCAGGTAGCCGAGATGGTCTCCAGACCGATCGACGAAAACGAGCATCGGCGCAGGAGGGCGTCGGTGGTGGAGGCCGCCAGACGCCTGGCGGCGCCCGACGGCCCCGGGCGTCCGCGCGGCTGAGGCAGCTGCGGATGCCCGGCCTGCGTCCGATTTGCGTTTGGAGCCCTTCAGCGCGGCGAAGCGCGCCAGACGGCCGCCTTTGCTCCCGACGGCCTCGAACTTGCGTTTGCCAGCGGATGTGGCATAATCGCTACGAACACAAACGTGCTCCGGGGTCAGTGAAAGTCTGAACCGGCGGTGACAGTCCGCGACCCGCGCAAGCGGTTGACAGGGTGGAATTCCCTGACCGACGGTCAAAGTCCGGATGGGAGGCGCACGGCTGTCTGCGACGTCGTCCAGGCTTCGCAGGCCGCGCTCATCCCTGCCCCGGAATGGACCGGAAGGCAAGGGATGAGGAAGAAGAAAGCGGTGGCGCCGGCGGTGCTCGGCCTGCTGCTCCTGCTGGCATGGGACGCAGCCGTGCGCTTCGGCGCCGTCGACGCCAATTTCCTTCCCGCCCCCGTCGAGGTCGCCAAGCGCGCCTGCGAAGGGCTTCGCGACGGATACCTCGCCTCCGCCGCGTGGGCCACCCTCAAAGAGGCGCTGCTCGGCGCATCTCTGGCCGCAGCCGTCGGCGTCCCCCTCGGGTACGCCCTGGCCAGGTGGCGCGCCTTCGCCCGCACCGTCCAGCCGTACATCGGCGCCTCGCAGGCCATTCCCTCCGTAGCCGTCGCGCCGTTGCTGACGATCTGGATCGGGTACGGCACGGTTTCGATCACCGTCCTCTGCGCGATCATGGTGGTCTTCCCGATGATCGTCACGACCGCGGCAGGCATTTCCAGGGTCGACGCCGACGTGCTCGGCGCGGCCAGGCTTGACGGAGCCCACGGCCTGAGGCTGGCCCGCAGCGTCGAGCTCCCCATGGCTGCCCCTTCGATCCTGGCGGGATTGCGCACGGGATTCACGCTGAGCTTCACGGGCGCCGTCGTCGGCGAAATGGTGACCGGGGGAGACGGCCTGGGGCTCACCCTTACGTCGGCGCAGCATTCGGCGGACGTGACGGGGATGTTCGCCGCGATCGCGCTCCTGGCTGCGTGCGCAATGTGCGTCTACACCCTTTTCGGCTTGCTTGAACGCCGCGCCGGAGCGCGCCTCGACGGGGAAGGCGCCGAACGATGAAACCGAGCGGGCCTTGCGGCGGAAGGCCGAGCGGGCCGGACGGCAAAGACCGAAAGCGGGCCTGACGGCGGAAGGCCGATTGGTCCGAATCTAAAAGACCGGATGGAAGGACAACCGATGATATCCACGAAAAGAATCCTCGCTTTTCTCGCCGCCGCACTTTTGTGCCTCGCGGGATGCGGCGGAAACGACAAGGCCTCCGAGGGCGGCAAAATCACGATCGGCCTGACCTACGTGCCGGACGTCCAATTCGCGCCCTTCTACGTGGCCGAAGACAAAGGCTACTTCAAGGACGAGGGAGTGAACGTCTCGCTGCGCCATCACGGCGCCCAAGAGTCGCTTTTCGGCGCGCTCGAGCAGGGGACCGAGGACGTCGTCGTCGCGGGCGGAGACGAAATGATGCAAAATCGCTCCAACGGCATCAAAGTCTACGACTGGGCCACGATGTATCAGACCTACCCGGTCAAGGTCATCGTCCCGCGCGATTCGTCCATCCGCTCCGCCGCAGACCTCAAAGGCAAGGCCATCGGGCTGCCGGGCAAGGCGGGGGAGAACTACTTCAGCCTGCAGGCCATGCTCAAGGCAAACGGCCTGACCGAGTCGGACGTGAAGATTCAGTTCATCGGGTACACGCAGACGGCCGCCTTGACCTCGGGGAAGGTCGACGCCGTCATCGGCTTCGTCAACTCCGACGCCGTCGCCATCGAAGCGCAGGGCGTCCCTGTTCGCACGATCGACCCCGTCGAGGGCGGAATCCCGCTCGTCGGCGCCGGCCTCGGCTCGCTCGACTCCTTCAAGGAGAAGGGGTCGAAGAAGGAACGCAAGATTCTCGCCGCCCTGACCAAGGCGGTCGCGTACATGCGCGCCCACCCCGAGGAGACGCTCGACATCGTGCGCAAACGCGTTCCCGCACTCGCCGACAAGAAGCAGCGCGCCACCGCGTCCAAAGTCCTTTCCGCCTCGATGAAGCTGTACGGAACCGGCAAATTCGGCGCGCAGGATTCCGCCAAATGGCAGAAGATGGCCGACTTCATGAAGGAAGCGGGCCTCCTGCGCAATCCGGTCGAGGTCTCTCAGGCCTACATCTCGCTCGACTGACGGACGGCGCCGAGGTCGCCGATCGCCGGGGCTGCGCAGCGAGAGCGCCGAAGCGGCCCGAACGCCGATTGAGCCGGCTCGAAGCGCAGGAGCTTCGCGCCGCCCGCCGGTCGTCGATACGACCCAGCTGTTTCGCTAGAATCCGGCGTCTTTCGATAAGATCGACGTGTTCGGCGCACGGCCGGACGGCGGGCGCGACGGCGCGTCCGCATACAGAAGGCGTCGCCGTCCGGTCACGCAGACGCGCGACGTCGGAAAGGACACCGTGTGAAGGCTTACATGTTTTACGGCCCCGGCGATCTGCGCCTGGAGGACATTGCCGTCGAGCACCCCGGCCCGGGCGAGATCGCCGTGGACATCAAGGCCGCCGCCACGTGCGGAACCGACCTGAAATCCTACCGGCGGGGGCATCCGACCCTTTTTCCCACGCTGCCCGCCCGCTTCGGACACGAGTTCTCCGGGATCGTCTCCGAGGTGGGCGAAGGCGTGGCCGACTTCGAGGTCGGCCAGAGGGTCGTCGCCGCCAACACCGCCCCGTGCGGCCACTGCTGGGCTTGCACCATCGGGCGCGAGTCGCTGTGCGAGAACCTTCAGTATCTCAACGGCGCCTTCGCCGAGCAGATCGTCGTCCCGCGGGCGATCGTCGAGCGCAACATGTATGCGATCCCCGACACCCTGGCCTTTGAGGCGGCCGCCCCGCTTGAGCCCCTGTCCACCGTGGTGCACGGGATGCACGAATCGGGAATCGCGCTCGGGGACACCGTCGTGGTCAACGGCGCCGGCCCAATCGGCCAGATGTATCTGAGGCTGGCGCAGCTGCGGGGAGCGACGGTCATCGTGGCCGACCGCTCACAAGGCCGCCTCGCCCAGGCCGAGGCCGCGGGGGCCTCCGCCGTCGTCGACCTGACCGGTTTGGAGGCGCCCGAGGAATGCGCGGCGGCGATCCGGCCGCTGACGCCCGGCGGCCGCGGCGCCGACGTCGCCATCGAGGCCGTCGGCCTGCCGAACGTGTGGGAACAGACCGTTCTGTGCCTGCGCCCCGGCGGAACGGCCGTGCTTTTCGGCGGAACTCCGAAGAACGCCCCGTTCCAAGTCAACTCCTCGGACATGCATTACAAGGAGTACACGCTCAAGGGCGTTTACCACCATCAGCCGCGCTTCGTTCAGATCGCGGTGGAGCTGCTCTCGTCCGGCAAGTTCGACGGGATGACCCTGTGCACCGAGGTCCGCCCGCTGGAGGCGCTCGTCGAAAGCCTGGAGGACATGGCCCGCGGAGTCGGATCGAAGTACATTCTCACGCCGTAACGGAGGACGCGGGCGGCGCAGGCGCGTGAAGCCACGGGTCGCGGCGCGTGGAGCGGCGCGACCCAAGGCGTGAAGCGATTCGTCATAGTGCGTCTGCCGCCGCGTAGCCGGCGACGCCGGCGGCGAGAAACGCGAGGGGGTCCTCGGCGAGGCCGCGCCCCACCGTCCGCAAAGGCACGGGAGAGGAGGCGAGAACCTCGTCCAGGCCGTCCGGCGGCACGTCGACCCGCTTGAGCCTTTCGCATTCGAAGAGGGAGTCGAGCTGGGAGGCCAAGAGCCGGCGGACGTCCGCCCCGACGAGGGAAGACAGCTTCCTCGCCTTCGGCTCGGCCGGCAAGTCCGAATCGTGCGACAGGTCGAAATCGGCCGGCGAACCAGGTTTGTCCGACGCGCTGAAATCGGCCGGCAAGTCCGAATCGGACGCTTCCGGCCCGTCAAGGACGGGGCACGGGCAGAGGGTCTCGACCAGAGCCACGCGGCTGAGCGCCGTGTGCGTGTGGTGGGAGAGGCCGAAATGGCGCCCGCGGGAATCGGCGTTCGACATGCGCAGCAGGGCGATCGGCACGCCGCCCAAGGCCGCGGCCGCGTTGAGCGCCTCGCCGACCTTCGTTCCCGAGAATCCCCATTTCGTCCCGGTTCCGAGGTTTCCAGGGCCCTGGGCGACGACGGCGAGGTCGGCCTTCCACACGATCCTCGCCGCAAGCAGCGCCGTGTGGACGTTGACGGCCTCCAGCTGGCCTCCGAACGCCTGGCCGCACGAAATGGTTCCCACGATGTCGCCGGATTCCCTCATCGCCGCCGCGGCGCGCGAGAACCAGGCCGGCAGTGCCGCGCCGTCGTCCATGACGTAGGCGATGCGCGCCCCCGGTCGGCGCGCGCGGACCGCGGCGACCGCCGCGGGGACGGCCGAGTGAAGATCGGCGACGAGAACCGGCATGCCCTCGATCGAATCGGCCTCTCGAAGGGCCTCGTGCCACTCGGACTCCTGCTCGTCGGCCCCCAGGGTCATGTATTGGAGCGGGGTGTAGCGGGCCTTGACAATGTGACCGGGCCCGGGCGGCGGATCCGGCGGCAAGTTGTCCGGCAGTGCCGCCACCATGAGATAGCCCCCCGTTCCCAGGCCCCTGACCGCCGCGGAGGCGGTGAGAACGGCTCGCTGGCCCGTCTCCGGACGGCCCACCAGCTGCGTGTAGGCGAGGGCCCGGGCCTCTTCGCCGTCGTCGAGGAGCACCTGGCATTCGACGCATCCGTCCCATGTCTTTCCGAGTGAGACTATCTCACCGTTTCGCCACATCATCACGCACCCAAGCCTACCCTTCGATTACCCTAGGCATGTGAGTCAGCAATCGGAGTACCACGCGGGTGAGCGCCAGCTTTCGCTGCTTGCCGCCCTCTCGCACCGGGGGCTCACCCGGGCGCAGGCCCGCCGGCGGATTCCCTCATACGCGGCCTACGCTTCGCGCGAGACCTTCCAGCGCGTCTTCGAACGCGACGTCGCCGCGCTGAGGGCAGCCGGGTACCCGATTGCCGTCGACGAAGGCGACGTCTACAGATACGACCGCACGGCCCCGATCATCGCGCCGATGTCCGCCCTTGACGTCGGCCTAGTGCGGTCCCTGCTCGTCGGCCTGGGCAAGGGCGGCGGGCTCGTGGGGGCGGCCCACTCGGGGATGGCGAAGATCTTGGCCACGGGCGAGGCGGACGGCTCGGCGCCGAAATACCTGCGAGCCTCGATTCCCTCCGGGGACGACGTCGTGCAGATCGCGCGGGCTCTCCAATACCGACGTCGGATCACCTTCGCGTACGAAGGGCGAGGGGCGGAGCCCGCGCGGTACCTGCTCGAGCCCCGGAGCCTCGCCCAGCATTTCGACGCCTTCTACGTCACCGGACAAGCCCGCTGCGTCGCGGGCAAGGCCCGCCCCGAAAGCTCGCCGGCCTGGTCGAAAAGGACCTTCCGGGTCAGCCGGATCGTGCCCGGTTCGCTTTCCGTCGACGGGCCGGCCGGCCAGCCGCCGTCCGCGGACGAGGAGGATGCTTTCGCTCCCGTGCGGGCCGTGTTGGCGGTGCGCCCCGGGGCCGCGGCGCCCCTCCTCGCTCAGGGACGCCCGATTTGCCCGCTGGCAAAGAAGGCTAATTCTGCGCCGGCGGGGGAAACGAGCCTCTCAAACACCGGGAAGGTCCCCGCTGCAAGCGACACGGACGGCCCGCCGGGCGCGATTCCCGCTACTGCGCGAAAAGGGGGCGAAATTGCGGCTCCCGCCGGGTGGGACGTCGTCGAAATAGGTCCGGTCAACCGCCAGCGCATCTTCGAGGCGCTTCTCGCATACGGGAAAGACGTGCGCCTTTTGGGGGACGCCTCGCTGCTCGCCGAATGGCGGGCGCGGCTGGAACACCTTGCCGGGTTGGGGCAGCCGAGCCGTGAGCCCGGGCGCGAAGGTCTGAGACTGGAGGCCGAAGCATGAGGGCGGGCATGAGAACAGGCTGTGGCGCGGGACGAGGCACGAAACAGGCGGCCAAAGCATGGAAGGCGCACGAGAACGGCGGCCAAGGCATGGCAACGGGGGCCGCGGCGTGAGCGGAAAGGCAATAGTTCAAACGAACGCTCTGCTCGTCTTTCTCTCGTCCCCGGCCGGAGGGTCGGCGAGCCTTCGGGAGCTGTCCGAGCGTTTCGGGATCGAGGGGAAACGCGTGCTGCGCCTGCTGTGGGACGCGTCGCTGGTGGAGATCGAAGGGTACGGCCTGCCCTTCAACCTCGATCTTCCTCCGAATCCGGGCGAGGAAGACGCCGGAGAAGAGCCGACGACGCCCGATTCCTACGTCTCCTTTTCCGATTCGGGGGAGCTCGACGTTCCCGACCTCGCCTTGACTCTCGACGAGGTCATCGCGCTCGTGGCCGTCATCGACTCCGTCGCGGAGATCACGCCTTCGGGCGACGTGCGGGACGCCCTCGCGCATGTGCGCGCCACCCTGGTCGGAGCGGCCGAGGGCGCCGGCTTCGGCTCGGCCATGTGGGACGGGCCCGCCCCCGTCATCGGCGATGAAGCATTCGCCGCAGTCGAACGGGCCCTCGCCTCCAGAAGCTTCATCGAGTTCACCTACCACCGGCCCGGCCCCGACCTCGCCGAGTCCGTCACGCGGGTCGAAGCCTTTCCGGTCGAGATTCAGGCCGCTTACAACCCGCTGCTTCTCGCCGTCACATCGGCCGGGCCTCGTTCGTACCGCCTCGACAGGATCGGGGACGTCCGCGAGGGCCGCAAGGCCGGCAGGGCGGAGGCGGCGGCCGCCCGCGCGGCGGTCGACGACGAGGCGAAGTCTTGGAGCCCCGAGGGCCAGCGGGTAACCGTCACGGTGTGCCCTTCCGGGAGGTGGATCGGCGAAGCTCTGCCAGGTGCGAGCATGAGGCGGTCGGGCGGCCACGGCGGAGACTACGACGTGTCCTTTGCGTCGACGTCCGACGAATTCCTCGCCTCGCTTCTGGTCCAGCTGGGCACGGCCGTCCGCGCCGTCGAGCCACGGGAGACGGCCGTGCGGCTCGCGAAGCGCTTCCGAGGCCTGGCGGGGGCCGCATGAGCGGCGCCCGCCGTGCGAAAAACGGCCCGCGGAGCGCGAGGATCGGCCTGCTCGTCAACCCGACGAGCAGACGCGGGCTCGCAGAACGCGACGGCATACACGCAGCGCGCTGCCTGCGCGCCCTGGGCTTCGACGTCGTCGATCTGACCGCGGGATCCGCGGAGGAAGCCGCGCGCATGAGCTCAGCCGCCGTCGCCTCCGAGGGGCTCGACGCGCTCTTCGCCGTGGGCGGCGACGGAACCGTGGGCATAGCCGTCGACGCGCTGGCCGACTCCAAGATTCCGCTGGGAATCCTCGCCGTGGGGACCGGCAACGACGCGGCGCGGCATTTTGGGCTGCCCAGACGCGACGTCGACGCCGCCCTCGCGCTCGCCCTAGACGCGCTCGAATCGAAGCGCACGTTCGCCGCAGACGTCCTCGAGGTCGCCTCCGAAGCAGGGAGCAGGCGGGTGATGTCGGTCGTCTCCGCAGGACTGGACGCCGACGTCAATCGGCGGACGAACTCCTTCTCCTTCCCGCGCGGGGGAGCGCGCTATGCCAGGGGGATAGTTTCAGCCGTCGCAAACTTCGCGCCGTACGGCCTGCGCCTGGAGATCGACGGGCGCGCATGCTCGGCTCCGGCGACCCTCGTTTCGGTGGCCAACACCCGCTTTTTCGGCGCGGGCCTGCCGATCGCGCCGTCGGCCACGGCCGCGGACGGACTGGCCGACGTCGTCTTCGCCGCCGGGCTGAGCCGCCTGCAGATCATCGACCTCCTCCCTCGGCTGGCGCTGGGACGCCACCCGAGCCACCCTCTCGTCCATTGCGTTCGGGCGCGCCGCGTGCGCATCGCCTGCGAGCCGTGCACGGGCGCGCGGCCACCCGATCCCATGGCCGACGGCGATAGGCTGGGAACGCTCCCAATCGACATCACGTGCCTTCCAGGCGCGGTGGAGGTGCTCATATGAACGGCGCATTGGACCACGTCGACCATTTCGTCGAAGAATACGCGGCCCGCGGCATCGCCCTCGACGGCTTCCAAATCGACGCGTGCAAAGCCGTCGCGCGCAATCGCGACGTCCTCGTGTGCGCGCCCACCGGCTCGGGGAAGACGGTCGGGGCCCACTTCGCCGTCGAACTGGCCCTGGCCAAGGAGAAACGCTGCGTCTACACGGCGCCGATCAAGGCGCTGTCGAATCAGAAGTACTCCGAGCTCGTCGAACTTCACGGCGAGGAGTACGTCGGCCTGCTCACCGGCGACGTCTCCGTCAACCGCGACGCCGAGGTCCTCGTGGTCACCACGGAGGTGCTGCGCAACATGCTTTTCGCGGGTTCGCCCGACATCGACGACGTCGGATACGTCGTCCTCGACGAAGTCCACTATCACGCGGACGGGGAGCGCGGGCCGGTGTGGGCGGAGGTCAGCCT
>NZ_DBHHEV010000011.1:0-39324 GCF_057238965.1 Peptidiphaga sp. | reverse complement strand
TGAGAACGGCCTGCCTAGTGGCGGGCGCGACGGTTTCTTTACCGTTGAGAACGCGAGAAACCGTTGCGGTCGATACCCCCGCTTGCCGAGCCAGATCCGAAAGCCGGATGCGATCCGCCATGCTCACCTCCGGGGGCAACTCCGCCCCTCGTCTTGAGGCGTCGCGTCGACGTGCCGACGTCACTACGCCAAATCGATGTGCCGACGTCGATGCGCCGACGCCGTTCTGCCCGCAAGTTTACCGCCACATGTGGGGCCGTGGCCGAGGGCGGCCGCCGTCGGCCGTTGGAAGCGTCTTTTCGCCGTGGAAAGCAACCGTTCGCTAGGTGCGATTGGGGCGCGCGACGTATGAGTTTGATCGCGAAATAAGTGCTTTTGACATTGCAAAACACCTTTTCGCGTTACAAATGCCAAAAAGTAGTTTTTCGTATAAAAAGCGCCTTTTATGCCGGTTCTGTGTGGTCTTGCTCTATGACTGGCGTCGGCTGCGGTCGGTTGACCGACCGCAGCCGACGCCTCGCGGCTTAGCCTCGCTTGAGGGCGACGCCTTTGCGCCGCCCACGGCTGCCGTCGCTGCGTTGGCGGGCGCCGCTTTCGCCCCGTCGGAGCGCCCTGTCACGCCGTCGTATCACGCTTTCGCGCTCTTCTTGGGCTTGTCCTCTTTTGCCTCGGCCTTCTCCTTTGCCGCGGGCTTCTCGTCGGACGCCTTCGAGCCCTTGGCCGTCTTGCTCGCCTTGGCCGCGGCCTTCTTTGCGGGCTTCTGGCCGGCCTTCGGGGTCAGGTAGACGACGCCGAAGGGCGGAAGCTCCAAGAGGGCGGAGTGGTCTCGGCCGTTCCAGCTGACCTCCTCGGCCTTGACCTCCCCGAAGTTGCCGACGCCGGAGCCGCCGTATTCGAGGCCGTCGGTGTTGAGGATCTCCTCCCACACTCCGCCGGAAGGCAGGCCCACGCGATAATTGCCGTGCGGTATTCCCGCGAAGTTGCACACGACCACGACGACGTCTTCGTCGTCGGCAGAGCGGCGAAGATAGCTGATGACGTTGTGGTTGCCGTCGGATCCGTCGATCCATTCGAAGCCTTTGTAGGTGAAATCCTGGCTCCACAGAGCCGAATGCTCCTTGTAGACTTCGTTGAGGCGTTTGACGAGCGAGAGAACCCCGTCATGGGAGGGCTCCTCCGTCAGCCACCACTGGAGGCCGGCCGCCTCGTTCCATTCGTCGGTCTGGGCGAATTCTTGGCCCATGAACAGCAGCTGCTTGCCCGGGTGGGACCACTGGTAGGCGAGGAGCTCGCGGACGCCGGCCAGCTTCTGCCAGTCGTCGCCGGGCATTTTCGCGTAGAGGGATCCCTTGCCGTGGACGACCTCGTCGTGGGAGAGCGGCAGGAGGAACTGCTCGGAGAAGGCGTAGACCAGGCTGAAGGTGATTTCGCCGTGGTGCCACGAACGGTTGATCGGCTTTTCCTCCAGGTAGCGCAGGGTGTCGTTCATCCACCCCATGTTCCATTTGAGGCCGAAGCCGAGGCCGCCGTGCTCGGTCATGCCCGTCACGCCCGGGAAGGACGTCGATTCTTCGGCCGCCATGATGATCCCCGGGACCGTCTTGTAGGCGGTGGCGTTGGCTTCCTGCATAAAGGAGATCGCTTCGAGGTTCTCTCGCCCGCCGAAGACATTGGGCTGCCACTGTCCGGCCTCGCGGGAGTAGTCGAGGTAAAGCATGGAGGCGACGGCGTCGACCCTGATTCCGTCGATGTGGAACTCCTGAAGCCAGTACAGGGCGTTGGCCACCAGGAAGTTGCGCACCTCGGTGCGTCCGAAGTTGAAGACGAGGGTGCCCCAGTCTGGATGCTCGCCGCGCAGAGGGTTGGGGTCCTCGTACAGCGGGGTGCCGTCGAATCGCGCCAGAGCCCACTCGTCCTTCGGGAAGTGGGCGGGGACCCAGTCGACGATGACTCCGATTCCGGCCTTGTGGAGCTCGTCGATGAGGTAGCGCAGGTCGTCGGGGGTGCCGTACCGCGCCGTCGGCGCGTAATAGCCGGTCACCTGATAGCCCCAGGAGGGGGCGAAGGGGTGCTCCGCCAGGGGCATGAACTCGACGTGGGTGAAGCCGCAATACTTGACGTGGCCGATGAGCTGCTCGGCGATCTCCCGGTAGGACAGCCCGGGCCGCCAGCTTCCCAGATGCACCTCGTAGATGGAGAGCGGGCCGGCGTGGGGGTCCTTCGAGGCGCGCTCGGCCATCCATTCGTCGTCCGTCCATTCGTGGCGGGAATCCGTGACGAGGGAAGCGGTCGACGGCGGCACCTCCGTGCGCTGGGCCATCGGGTCGGCCTTTTGATGCCACGAGAGGTCGTTGTACTGGATCTCGTACTTGTACCTTTGGCCCTCGAGCGCTCCGGGGATGAAGATCTCCCACACTCCCGACGAGCCGAGCGTGCGCATGGCGTGCAGGCTGCCGTCCCAACCGTTGAAGTCGCCGATGACCCGAACGGACTTGGCGTTGGGCGCCCACACCGCGAAGCTCACGCCGCTGACGTCGCCGAGCTCGCTGGGGAAGGTCTTCACGTGCGAGCCGAGCGCCTCCCACAGCCGCTCGTGGCGGCCCTCCGAAAACAGATAGAGGTCGAGCTCTCCGACGGTCGGAAGGAACCTGTAGGGGTCGTCGCCCCGGTCTTCGACGTCGCCGTAGACCGCGACGACCCGGTAATCGGGGACTTCGGCCGTCTCCAGGACGGCCCGCCAGATTCCGTTGAACTCGTGCTCGGCCTCGGTGCGGCCCTCGGCGGTTTCTATGAATACGCGATCAGCGAGGCGACGGAGGACGCGAATGGTCGTCCTGCCGTCTTCGACGTGGGCGCCCAGCACTTCGTGGGGGGCGTGGTACCAGCCGTTCGAGACCGCATTCAGGAGGTCCTCGTCGACGTGAACGTAGTTTGTTTCCTTCATGGCTTTCTCCATAGGTGATTGCGACTTCACTGTGCCACAGATGAAGCGAGTTGGATTTGTCCGTCCATCAGACGGTTGAGCTTGGGGTTGGCGTTGACGGGGAAAGACGTAAATGTTCGATGACGGGCCCGGCCTTCATCGTCAATCCGCGTCCGCGGCGTGAAGGCAGCGGGCGCGGAATGCGGCGAAAGACGGCCATGCGGCGGACCTCGGAGCCGGGCTAAGAGGGACTCGCCGCTGATTCTGCTTCGGGTGACTCCTCTCTCCGCTCGGGGTCGATGTTCTGGTTGGCGTCAGCGTTCTGATCTGGGACGGCGTCTGCGCTTTTCGCGGAGGCAACGCTCTTCCCGGCGCCGGCGGGCTCGGCGATCGACTTGGGGTCGACCCGGAGGATCGCGGCGACTCCGCCGAGCGGAATCCCCAGCCAATCCGGGCGCTGAGCGGCCTCATAGGCCAATTCGTAGAGGGCCTTGTCGAGAATGAGCGCGTCCAACAGGAGGCTCTCGGCTTCGCTGAGTTCCCCGTATCCGCGCAAGAAGGCTGCGACCGCGGCCTTCTCCCAGGCTGCGATCTGCTCGGCTTCGCGCTCTTCGACGTCGCTCGGATCGGGGCGGTCATGGGCGTAGGCGAGGCGGTTGAGGGTCATGCCCGCCGCGTAGCCGAAGCTTCGGACCATCCCGGCGACGTCGCGAACGGCCAAGTCGGGCTCGGTCCTCTCTGAGAGCGGCCGGAGCGGCTCGCCTTCAAAATCGAGGGCCGCCCATCCTCGGCCGGGCGCGTCCAGGACTTGGCCCAGGTGGTAGTCGCCGTGAATCCTCTGCAGGGGCGGCCACGTGACGTCTTCCGTCGCCGCGTACAGGGCGTCGATCCGTTCGCGATGAGGGGCCAGCCCCGGCACGAGGGCCACGGCCTCGTCGGCGCGCTTGGACCACGCCCGCCTGAGCCGTGCCCGGCTGGCGGCGTCGGCCTCGGACGTTCCGCAGCGGGCGGCGAGCTCCTCGTGAATCTTCCGCGTGAGGGCGCCCAAGCGCTCGATGGAGTCGCGTTCCTCGGGAGTCTGGACAGGTCTGTCGGGGTCGAATTGGCGGCCGTCGGCCCCCGGCACCTGCGCCGTCACTGTGCGCCACGCGTCCTGCGAGCCGGCCAGGAACTCCTGCGCCACGAGGACGTCCGCGACCTGCCCGGCCCACGCCATGCGGGCGTTGCCGAGCAGGCGCGGCACCGTGCCGCTGTCGGAGAGGACCCCCGTGAGGAACACATCGGGGTTCTCTCCCGGGCTGAGCACCCGAAAGACCTTGACTATCGCCCGCTCGGAGTCCGCAAGCTCGTAGATCACGGAGGTGTTGGACTGCTCGCCGGTCAGCTTGTGCGCGCCGGAAGCCGCTGCGCCCGCCGCGCGGGGCTCCGAGGCTAGCCGGGCGTCGGATTCGCCGACGACGGCCGTCGCCTCGACGCGCTCGCTCGCCGTCGCCAGAGCCAGCAAGGCCCGCTGCCCGGCGGGATGCTCGGCGGCGTCGACCGGCCCGTCCTCCGTGACCACGACGGGGACGTTGTACTCCCTGCCGTCGGCGGAGACGGCGAGCCAGAAGACCTTCTCATCCCAGGGACCGCCGAGCGCGAACGCACGGTCGATCTTCGGCTTTCCGCCACCGAACCATCGCATCCCGCCGAGCCATGCCAGAAGGTCGGATGCTTCGAAGCCAAGCCGTCTTGCTTCGCTCATAATTTTGCCCTCCATCAGATTGCCTTGACTGAGAGAATGTGTGCGCACTGTCCGCGCGGGTCGAGGCTGACGTACGGGTTCTCGTTCCACAGGAACGTCTGCCCGGACAGCTCGTCGGTGACCCGCAGAATCGGGCCGGCGTCCCACCTCGGATTCACGCCGAAAGGCGTGAGGTCGAGGTGGACGACGGCGTCGCGGGTCGCGTACGGGTCGAGGTTGAGGACCACGATGACGGCGTCGGGCTTTCCGTTGGGAGTCTCCTCCGGGCGGGCGAAGCGCGTGAAGGAAAGGACCTTCTCGTTCGACGTCGGGTTGATGACGATCCCGCGCAGACGCTGAAGCGCCGGATGGTCCTTGCGGATACGATTGAGGTTGCCGAGCAGGTGGGGGATGCCGTTGTCCTCGCCCGGCGTGTAGTCGCGAGCCTTGAACTCGTACTTCTCGTTGTTGATCTGCTCTTCGGCGCCGGGGCGAGCCACGTTCTCGACGAGCTCATAGCCCGAATAGACGCCCCACGTGGGGGCGCCCGTCGCCGCCAGCACGGCGCGAATGGAGAAGGCCGCGAGGCCGCCGCGCTGCATGTACGGCGTGAGGATGTCATGGGTCGTGGGCCAGAAGGCGGGCCTCATGCGGTCGTCGGAGATCCGGGCGAGCTCCCACAGGTAGTCCTCGATCTCCTTCTTTTCGTTGCGCCATGTGAAGTACGTGTAACTCTGATGGAAGCCGACGGCGCCCAGCCCCCGCATCATCGGCGGCTGCGTGAAGGCCTCGGCCAGGAACACGACCTCGGAATGGTTCTCCCTGAAATCTGCGAGAATCCGCTCCCAGAAGTTCACCGGCTTCGTGTGCGGGTTGTCCACGCGGAAGATCGTCACCCCGTGCTCGACCCACAGTTCCAGAATTCTCTTGATCTCCCGGTAGATTCCCTCCGGGTCGTTGTCGAAGTTGAGGGGGTAGATGTCTTGATACTTCTTCGGAGGGTTCTCCGCGTAGGCGATCGTTCCGTCGGCCCTGGTCGTGAACCATTCAGGATGCTCGGTCAGCCACGGGTGGTCGGGCGAACACTGGAGGGCGACGTCCAAAGCCACCTCCATCCCGCGCTTTTTCGCCTCGCCGACGAAAAAGTCGAAGTCCTCGAATGTCCCCAGGTCCGGGTGGACGGCGTCGTGCCCGCCCTCGTGCGAGCCGATGGCATACGGGCTTCCAGGGTCGCCCGGCTCGGCCGTCAGCGTGTTGTTGCGGCCCTTCCTGTTCGTCGAACCGATCGGATGGACGGGCGTGAGGTACAGGACGTCGAAGCCCATGCCGGCGATGCGGTCAAGGTCGCCCGCCGCGGTGCGCAGCGTTCCCGAATGCCAACCCTCGCCGTCCTTGTACGCTCCGATCGAGCGCGGGAAGATCTCGTACCACGAACCGACGAGCGCCCGTATGCGGTCGACGTTCACGGGCAGCGTGGCGCTCTCCGTTTCAAGGTCGCGCAGGGGGGCCTCCTCGAAGGCCGCCTTCACTTCGGGCGACGTCGCAGCGGCGAAGCGGTCGTCCGCCGAGGCCTCGCCGTTCTCGGCGGCTGCGGCGGCGGCCTCGAAGGCCCTCCTGGCTTCGGATCCCTCGGGGGCGCCCTCGGCCGCCCGCCTGAAAAGCGCGGCCGCTTCCAGGAAGACGAGTTCGACGTCGACTTCGGCCTCCAGCTTCACCTCGGCGTTGTGGAGCCACGTCGCGTAGGGGTCGGACCACGCGCGCACGCGAAAGGACCACGAGCCCGGATATCCGGGAGTGAGCCACCCTTCGTATCTGCCGAGCCCAGGACGGACGAGGGTCATGGGGGAAGTTTGGACGATCTGGCCGGAGGGGTCGATCAGCTCCGCCTGGGCCGCGAACTTGTCGTGGCCCTCGCGGAAAACGGTTGCCTGGACGGGGAAAGACTCGCCTTCCGTTCCTTTGGCGGCCAGGCGTCCGCCTTCGACCTGGGGGGTGACCTCCATGATCGGTATTCGGCCGATGGCAGGGGCAAAGGCCGGGGACGACGCCGCCTCCGCAGGCGCTGACGCGCTGTCCGGGGCGGCTGGGACTTCATGCGCTCGCGGCGCGGACTGCTTCTTCGGAGTGCTCACAGTTCACAGCCTAAAGGGTGCGCGTTGTTAATGCACGGAGCGCTCGAAGAATGGACTGAAAGAGTCCGCAAAGTGGGACCGGCGAACGCCGTTGCAGACTGCCGGAAGCAGCCGTCCCCGATTGGGGAACGGTGCTCCTTTGGGGAACGGTGCTCCTTTCCCCGGAGCGAAGTGAAACATTAGGATGTTTTCTGACGGCTTGAGGCGTCCGGCGGTTGCCTGAAGGTCGTCCGGCGGCGGTGTGAGGCATCAGGCGGTCGCTCGGAATCGTTCGGCGATTGCGCGAGATCGTCGGCCTAGGCCCATGCATTCGAACGGGGGTTTCCATGAAGTATGACGTGTTTGTGTCGTATCGGCATGTGCGTCCGGATGCGGATGTGGCGAGGGCTGTTGCGCGGTTGGTGGAGGGGTATGTGGTTGCGGGGTCTGTTGGGGGTGTGGTGAAGCGGCGGGGTTTTCGTGTGTTTCGTGATGTGGAGGAGTTGGCGTCGGGTGAGTTGGGTGTGTTGATTGAGTCGGCGTTGGCTGAGTCGGAGTTTTTGGTGGTGGTGTGTTCGCCGCGGACGGCGGGGTCGGTGTGGTGTATGCGTGAGGTGGAGTTTTTTTCGCGGGTGCGGGGTGTGGATCATGTGTTGGCGGTTGTGGTGGAGGGTGATCCTGGTGTGGTTGTGGGTGATGTTGTGGGTGGGGATGTGTTGGCTGTGGATGTGCGTGCGGGTGCGGTGAGGTCGGAGGGGTTTGGTGGGTTTGAGGGGTGTGGGTCGGGTGTGGTGGATCGGTTGGTGCGTCAGTCGGTGGGTGTGTTGCGTCGGGATGGGATTGATCGGTTGATGGCTGGTGTTGTGGGGGTGTCGTTGGGTGATTTGCGGCAGCGTCAGCGTGAGCGTCGGATGCGCCGAATCACCGCCGCAACAGCCGCCGCTGCGCTTGTCATGGGCGGCATCGGCGTGTCGGTCACCGGCCTGTGGCTGCGGGCAAGGAGCGCCGAACGCGCAGCCCACGAGGAAAGCGCGACGGTGACGATGAGAATGGCGTCGGAAACCATCGCCTCGGGCGACCGGATTCGAGGGCTTCTGTACGCGAAGGAGGCTTGGAAGAAGGCCGACCCCGACAGCCCCTCGTACGACGCTTTGAGGACCAAGTACTATGAAAATTTGGCTGAAGGCGCCGTCTATCCCGCGATGACGGTTCTTTCGAAAATCGACACCGGCGCCGCGGGCGACAAAGCCCGCATGTTGGTCGTTCCCGGGAGCGGCGATTTGTTTCTCACCGCAGGCGAAGGCGCCCACGTGACGATGTGGAGCGCGTCCACCGGCAGGCGCGTCAAAACGATCGACGTCGAAGGGCGGCCTTTGTACTTGGAAAAGACGGACTCGCGCGGTGGCTTCCTGGTCATGACGAAGAACGGGAAGGCGAGCGTCTTCGACGCCGAGGGCAGGTGCCTGAGCCGTTTCAAGGTGAAGCTCGGCGCGTTGTCGTCCATGCGGGCGAGCGTGGTGCGCGGCCGCCTTTATTTGCCGTACAAGGACGGCGGAAACGTGCATATCGCTGCGTACGACATAGACAAGGGCACGGTGCTCTTCGACAAAGAGTTCCCCGGATTCGAGAGCTATGACGTTCAGACGGACGGCAAGGAATTCGCCGTCTCCTACGAAGAAGGCGGAGCGTTTCGCTACGACTCGACGGGCAACGAGAAAGAGGCCGTCGTCTCGCGTGAAGAGGACGCTGCGCGCCGAGCGGAGGAACGCAAGCGCGGCTCGAACGTCAACGGTTTGGTGAGTTACGCGTTTGGCGCGAAAAAGCTGCTCTACTATTCCGCGACGCACCTCTATAGAGTGGACACCGGCACCGGAGAGCGCGTGACCCGTCACAGGGATTCCTTTCCGTCCAGAGTGACGTCTTTGTCTCTGTCCGAGGACGGCCGATGGGCCTATCTCGTCGGCAACGGGACCCTGTTCTCAACAAGTCGGATTGACTTGTCCGACGAGTACGCGCGCTCCTTGGACTTGGCCCTTCCCAATCAGAAGAGGGGCAAGAGGGAAGGCCAAATCGAAGACGGCGTCTTGCTCTCCGCCCAGTCGCTCTTCATCGGCGTCAATTCGGACAACTCCCTGGCCGCATGGGACCCCCGTTCCAGCGGGGTCGTTTCCATTCGCGCGATCGGCAAGACGGACGACCTCGGAGCGCAGATCGTGCAGGTCAGAATGGTGAAGGACGCCTCGAAGCTTCTCTCTCTCGGTGAGGACGGCACGGTCAACGTCGTCGATGTGCGCGGGACCGACCGGTCGTATGAGGGACAATCTCAGCTGCTCGCGCGCTCCAACGACAGGAGACAGATCTATGGCTATGACGGCGTGGTCGGCTTCATTCACGAGGCGGGGACAAGGGAGGGCTCAGACGCCGCGCCCCCGTACAGCCTGAGCAGGGTGGCCGTGAGCAACGGCGGGAAAGTCGCATGGGTGTCCCGGGAGAACGCCGACCGGCTGACCGTCTCACATGGCCGCAAGGTTCTGTATTCTCCGGAGGAGAAGGTCGGCACCGAGTACACGGGCAATCGCCCGTTGGCTGTGTTCGGCAGGGGCGACGACGTCGTCTATGTGACTGCGAAGGGAAAAGTGGTCCGCTACGACGCCTCCGGCAAACGCGAATCTTACCTCGATTTCGGGGGCGAGGTCCTCTCCCTCAGGGCGAGTGAGGACGGCAGCCTTTTGGCCGTCACACGGTCGAATCAGCCTGCGAACGCCGAAGCGAGCTGGCAGATCTTCAAGATCGACGGAGGCAGGTCTGTGGCAATGGGCTCCGGCGAAATGCTCAGCGTCGTCGGACGTGCGGGAAAGCTCGAATCGACGCTGTCAGTCGGCGGGGGAAGAATCGTTCGCCGGGACAGCCGCGGAGAGGAGCTTTCGAACGTCGCGCTTCCCTCCGGCGTCCGCTCGGACGGCGAGGTCCTTTTCGAAGGGTCGGAAGACGGCACGGAGGTCGTCGTGCCGTCTTCCGAAAGCTCGTACTTCGTCATCGACGCCCGGACGGGAAAGGTGCTGAGAAGGATATCGACGGACGCTCGATACCCTAGAGCATTCATATCGGGACGGCGCATCGTATACAGCGTTCTGAGCACCGATTTGCGGGACGGTTTCAAAGAGACGGAGATGCATTCTCTTGCCCAGCTCGAGAAAACGGCCGACAAGGTGCTCGGCGGGCGGCGGCTCTCCGAAGAGGACAAGGAGGAAATACGGTGAAGTATGACGTGTTTGTGTCGTATCGGCATGTGCGTCCGGATGCGGATGTGGCGAGGGCTGTTGCGCGGTTGGTGGAGGGGTATGTGGTTGCGGGGTCTGTTGGGGGTGTGGTGAAGCGGCGGGGTTTTCGTGTGTTTCGTGATGTGGAGGAGTTGGCGTCGGGTGAGTTGGGTGTGTTGATTGAGTCGGCGTTGGCTGAGTCGGAGTTTTTGGTGGTGGTGTGTTCGCCGCGGACGGCGGGGTCGGTGTGGTGTATGCGTGAGGTGGAGTTTTTTTCGCGGGTGCGGGGTGTGGATCATGTGTTGGCGGTTGTGGTGGAGGGTGATCCTGGTGTGGTTGTGGGTGATGTTGTGGGTGGGGATGTGTTGGCTGTGGATGTGCGTGCGGGTGCGGTGAGGTCGGAGGGGTTTGGTGGGTTTGAGGGGTGTGGGTCGGGTGTGGTGGATCGGTTGGTGCGTCAGTCGGTGGGTGTGTTGCGTCGGGATGGGATTGATCGGTTGATGGCTGGTGTTGTGGGGGTGTCGTTGGGTGATTTGCGGCAGCGTCAGCGTGAGCGTCGGATGCGCCGAATCACCGCCGCAACAGCCGCCGCCACACTCGTGACCGGCCTGTTCGCCGCCACCAGCGCCGGGCTGTGGATCAAGGCGCGCCGCGACAGCGACGTGGCGAACCGGCGGAGCGTGGAAACCCTTATGGACCTTGCGGACACGACGATCGCCGGAGGCGACAGGGAGCTCGGCCTTCTCTACAGCAATCTTGCCTTGTCCAGGGCGAAGCAGTCCTGGGACTCCTATGCCGAGCTGCGCGGGAGGCACTACGTCAACGTCAACGGTGCGACGTCGCAGGGCCCGCTGGCGCCGTTGACGAGGATCAAGACGGATTCGGGCGTTGCGAGTTTTGGGATCGGATCCAACGGCACGATCGTCACAGCAGGCAAGAGCGCGAATCTCAGCGTATGGAGCAGCGAGAACGGCAAACGCCTGCGCTCGGTCACCCTCTCGGAGAAGCCCATCGACGTCGGCGCGTCGACCGACGGGACGCGTTTCTACGGCATCGACAGCCGGGGGCGCCTGACGGTCACTCCCGCAGACGGGGGCCCTGCCAGAACCGTTCGAATCGCGGATGCGCGGGCCATACTCGGCACAGTTCTCGCCGGCGATCGTCTCTTCGTGACCCATGACCCGACAAAAGGCAGTTCTCGCGTCCGCGGCTACGACGTAAAAACGGGGGCGCAGATCTTCGACGTCGATCTTTCCAACAGGCCGTTCGTCCACTTCGACTGCGCCCTGGACGGCTCGGAATTCGCCATTGCGTTCAAAGGCGGCGGCGCCGAGAGGTACGACGGCGCCACCGGCGCCCTTCGCCAGTCGATTGTCGATCCCGCCCAGGACGCCGCCGCGCTGGCCGAATCCCGCGCGGAAGGCGGATCCGTGGACTACTCGATGTCGGGAAACAAGCTCGTTTACTTCTCCGCGAAGACGATGCACGTGGTTTCCCTGCCGTCGGGATCCATCGTCTCCAGTTCCGTCGAAAAACGTTACGGCGGAGGAATGGCCAAAATTTCGAGAGACGGCACGTTCGTCATCGACCCCGCCACGAAGAAGAAAATCGATGCCGCGACGGGCAAAGAACTCTCCTCTTACGCGCTTATGGAAGGCGACGATCGAAGCCTGGCGTGGCTTTCCCCGCGCGACAACGCATTCATCGTCGGCACGCGCGGCAGAGAGCTCATGCTGTGGGACGATTTGTCCGACGCCGCGGCGTACGACGCTTCTAAATCGCCTGCCGCCGCGAGGGCCTACAGCGGATCGCCCATCGAGCACGGGAGGTTCACCCGGGACGGGAGGCGATTTGTCACAGCAAGCTCCGACGGGAACCTGACGGTCTACGACGTCGCGGCCCCCGACGAGGGAGTCCAAGCCAAAGGCTCCGTCGTCCTCCGTTCCAACAATCGCAATTTCCTCTACAGCAGGGACAGAAACGGAGGAACGATCGTCGATGTGCGCAAGAAGAAGGGGGAAGGCACTCTGACGGAGATTCGGAGTTTCAGCGACGCAGCCGTCAGCAACGACGGAAAGGCGCTTGCATTCTTGTCGCGGTCGCACACGGAAGGGGTGAGCGTTCTTTCTGACTCCGGCCAAGCCGAGTACAGGACTTATGAGAATATGCCCTTGGGAGCCTCGGAAACCTCGATCGTTTTCGGCCCGTCCCACGACGTCGTGTATGTGACGGTCAAAGGGGAGGTCGTCCATTACGACTCCGGCGGAAAACTTGGCTCCTACGGATCGAAAAAGGACGGCGACGTCGCCTCGCTCCGGGCGAGCGCCGACGGATCGGTCCTCCTCGTGAATCGGGAGGGGGGAAAGTGGCAGGCCTACAACGTCAAGACGGGCAAGCTCCTCAAGCGAGGGACCGGGACAGTCTACGCCGTCTCCGGGAAGGACGGAGCCTTCGAATCCGCGACGCTGCAGGCGGGGAACTCGATCAGCACCGTCGACGCGTCGGGCAATGTCAAGCGGAAGGTCGAGATGCCGAGGCAAGTCGGCCGCCTGGTTCGCTCGGGGCAAGTGCTTGACGCAACCGAAGACAGGTTCCTCGTCCGGACGCAGAAACAAGTCGTTGTCTTTGATCTGGCCGTCGGCCAGGTGGTTCAGCGGCTCAGAACGCCGGAGGTAAACGCCAGGGCTTTGCTTGTCGCCTACGACGTCGACGACCCCCAAACCAGGAGCTTTCGCCTGGTGAAAAACGTCAAGCTGGCCGACGCGGAGGCTGCCGCAAAGAAGATGGTGGGGGACAGGAAGCTCACGGAGGCTGAGAAGGAAGTGATCGGCCAGTGAACGCCCGCGAGGGCGTCGCCCCCCGAAAGTCGATTGCGCGCTCTCCCTACTTCATGATTTTCGCCGCGGTGGCCTTCCTCGCGGCGCTCATAGGCGGATTGCAAGTCGAGTGGGGGAAAAACGGAAACTCGTGGACGGACGCCTCCATGACGGTGTATGCCGTCATGAAGCTTTTCCTTTTCGACTCCGTGCTTGAGGGAGACCCCGGGCCTCCCGTCTACGAGGTTGCCCGATGGCTCGCGCCCATGACGACGGCGGCCGGCGTTCTCGCCGTCTTCGAGGTTTTTGCGGTCGACCTGCGCCTGCGGCTCCATCCCGTGACCGGCAACCACGTGGTGGTGCTCGGGTGCGGCGAGCGGTCGCGGGCGATCATGCACGAGATTCTCGGCTGGAAGGAGGCCAGCGGCGTCGTATGCGTCGTCCCGGACACGACGCCGCTCGACGACGTCCGCTCCCTAAAGTCCGCCGGAAGCCAGGTGGTCGCCGTCGATTACGACGCCAACGACACGGCCGAGGAGGCCAGGGCGATCGCCAGAATCCACCTGGAGTCGGCCCGCGGGATCATCTCCATGGAGCCGGAGCCGGCCACCTTCGGCCACGTTCGCTGGCTTGCGGCGCGGGCGCCGAAGGGCGTGGGCGCGACGGTCCACGTCAATTCGGAGAGCCGCCGCCTGCGCGAGATCGTCGAACGGGACATGGACAATTTCCCCGATTTCGACATGCACTACTTTTCCCTCTCGGAGCTGGCTTCCTATCAGCTCCTCGGGTCGGGCGAGTTTTCGATCCTGCCGCCCGCTCTGGACGCTTCGCGCAGGTTCATGGCCGGCGACCCCGCCCCGTGGAACGATGCGCCCGGCCGCGTCCTTCCATACAACGGGTTGACTTTCGAACAGATCGACGCGGCCGTGGCCGAACCGCACGTGCTCGTGGTCGGCATGGGGCAGGTGGGCGGCGAGCTTCTGGCCATGCTGGCGAATCTGGGGATCACCAGCCCGAACAGGCCTCTGCGGGTGACGGCGGCGGGCCGCGGGGTGGGCGAGCAGATCGACGACGTCTTCGCGCAGGTTGAGGATCTGTCGAAAGTCATCGATCTGACCGTCCTCGACCTCAATCCCGAAAGCCGCGCCATGCGTGACGCACTGGCGGGCATCTCCGCCGAGCATCCGTTCAGCGCGGCCGTCTACGCCCTGGAAGACGCCAGGGGATCCCTCCTGTCCGCCGATTTCATGATGCCCGTGCTCGCGGGGATCAACACCGCCGTGTGGTGCCCGCATCGCGCCGACGTCGATCCCATTCTCAATGCGATGCCCGAAGGCTCGCGGATCCGCCTGTTCGGCCTGGACTCGGAGGTGCTCAACCCCGGGGCAATCCTCGCCGAGCGCTACCTGGAGCAGGCACGGCATTTCAACCTCGTCTACGCTCAGACGGACGCCCGCATTGCCGGCGGGCTTCCGCCGATCAACGCGCAAGAGGCGTGGACGGGGCTGAGCACGGTCAAGAAGGAGTCAAGCTTCGCGCAGGCCCTGCATCGCCACGTCAAAGGCGCCGTGCTCGACGCGACGGCTCGGGCCTTCGCCGGAGTCAACGGCTTTCAGCTCATCAACCACTGGGAGCGGGTCTTGGAGGGCCTGACGGCGGCGGAGCAGGCCGACGCCATTGCCGCCGACCCGCTGCTGAGCTACATGTCGGCCTTGGAGCACCGCCGATGGGCGACCTTCTATTACCTGCGCGGCTTCACCTGGGGCGAGACCAAGGACGAGGTCGGCAGAACCCACGATTGCCTCGTCGACGATTGGGACGCCTTCATCGCGGGCCCGCGCCGTGAAACCATCGCATACGACGCCTTTGCGAGTTTGATCCTCGACGGCCCTGAATGATCGCGATCGCCGATTTTGGCCGGGGTGGGCGCGCCCTTCGGCTCTCGACGTCGGCCGCGGATCGACGGCAGACGTCGCAAAGCCTCCTCTAGTAGACCATCTTCATGGCCGTGCGCACCTCGTCGAGGGTGGCGTTTGCCATGGCGTTCGCCCGCTCGTTGCCCTCGTGCAGGACCTTCTCGACGTATCCGGGGTCGGCCTCGACCTCCGCGCGGCGGGCGCGGATCGGCGCGAGAAAGTCGTTAAGCGACTCGGTGACGACCGCTTTGAGCCTTCCAGCCCCGGCGTCGCCGATCTCTTCGGCGATTTCGCGGGGCGAGCGCCCTTGGGCGAGGCCCGCGAGCGTCAGAAGATTCGAGACCTCCGGGCGATTCTCGGGGTCGAAGGCGATGAAGCGCTCGGAGTCGGTCACGGCCTTCTTGATCCGCTTGGCCGTTTCGTCGGCGCTCATTCGCAGCTCGATCGTGTTGTTGCGGGACTTGCTCATCTTGTCCCCGTCGAGGCCGAGGATCATGTCCGCTTCGGAAAGCAGGCCGTGCGGGCGGGGAAACACCTTGCCGTAGCGGGAATTGAACCGGTCGGCGACGACGCGCGTCTGCTCGATGTGCGGCAGCTGGTCTTTGCCCACGGGGACGAGGTTCGCCTTGCAGAAGAGGATGTCGGCGGCCTGGTGAACGGGATAGGTGAGCATGAGGCCGGACATCGCCCGGTTTCCCGCTGCTTCGAGCTCCGACTTGACCGTCGGATTGCGGTGAAGCTCGGATTCCGTGACGAGCGAAAGGAAGGGGAGCATGAGCTGATTGAGGGCGGGCACAGCCGAATGGGTGAAGATCGTCGCCTTGGCCGGGTCGATTCCCACGGCGAGGTAGTCGGCAACGAGCGAGCGGACGCGTTCCCCGATGGGGCCGACGCCGTCGCGGTCGGTGATCACCTGGTAGTCGGCGATGACGAGCCACGTCTCGATTCCGGCCTTCTGGAGGCGCACGCGGTTGTGGAGGGAGCCAAAATAGTGGCCGATGTGAAGGTGGCCGGTCGGCCGGTCGCCCGTCAACACGCGGAACTGGCCGGGGTCTTCCTCAATCGCCTTCTCGATCTTGCGTGAAATGTCGCGAGCCTTTGCGAGGGTCGCGCTCGCCTCCGGCGCCTCGCCTGCGGGTTGCCTGCCGCCGGTCGCCCGTCCGGCCTCGTCGGATCGATGGGCGTCGCCAGCCCGGCCGCCGCTGAGTGCCCCGGCGTCGGCAGCCCGATTGTCCTCGGTCATATGTCCCTTCTTTCGGCGTCGGACGCATGGTTCGTCTCATCTGACGCGCAGCTTGGTTCTCGTCGTCGGTTCGGTTCGCAGTCGGACGCACTAAGCCGCCAGACGCGTTTTCTGACACACAGTCTAGTAGGTTCGCCCGTCAGCCTGCCGGAGCCGCCGTTTCGCATGGCCCCGGCGGGGCGGTGTACACCTGCATCGACAGTGCGCCGATCGACGTCCTTGCTCCGGGGGCGTAGGAGGGCTGGTTTGCCTTAGGGCGTTCCCAGGCCGAATCCCAAGCCAGGCGGAAAATGGTTCCGCGGCCCTCCGGCAGGTGAATCTCCTTGTCGTGGGGCGAGCCGTTGAGGATGACGAGGACGTCGTTGTCTTTTCCCCGTCCCGAGCGCAGCATTTGGATCGTCCGGTAGCCGCGGTCGAACCAGAGATATTGGGGCATGGGATTGCCTTCGGCGTCGAACCAGTCCAAATCGGTGAGAACGTCGCCCTTGTAGGACGTTTCGGTGTAAAAGCCGGTGGGGCGGCACGCATTCGACTCCCTGCGCAGACGCAGGAGGCAAGCCGTCGTCTCCCACAGATCGCGCTGCCACGGGGCCAGATCCCAATTCACCCAGGTTAGCTCGTTGTCCTGGCAATAGGCGTTGTTGTTGCCTTTTTGAGTTCGCCCGAATTCGTCGCCGGCGGTGATCATGGGGGTTCCGGCGGAGAGGATGAGCGTCCCCAGGAGGTTGCGCATGGCCTTGCGCCGCTCTGCTTTGACGGGGCCGGGCGCATCGGTCGCGCCTTCGAATCCGAAGTTCCAGGAGAGGTTGTTTGTGGTCCCGTCGCGATTGTCCTCGCGGTTGGCCTCGTTGTGCTTGGCGTCGTAGGAGACGAGGTCGTGCAGCGTGAATCCGTCGTGGGCCGTTATGAAATTGATCGAGGCGTACACGCCGCGGCCGCCGGGCAGGCGCCCATGACCGAAAAGGTCGGCCGATCCGGCCAGCCGCGTCGCTATGTCTCGCAGGTCGCCGCCGCTGCCGCCGTGCGCGAGCACCCGCGGATCGGCAACCCAGAACGAGCGCATCGTGTTGCGGAAATGGTCGTTCCAATCGGCCATCGGGGCCGGGAACTGGCCTGTCCGCCAGCCGAAGGGTCCGAGATCCCAGGGTTCGTTGACCAGCTTGAGGCTCCCGAGGATCGGGTCGGTCAACATGGCCATGAGGAAGGGGTGGTTCGTGTCGAAATGCTCCCCGTTGCGCCCCAGGGTCACGGCGAGGTCGAATCGGAAACCGTCGACCCCGATTTTGTCCGCCCAATAACGCAGCGAGTTGAGCGCCAAAAGGAGCACGGACCTTCGTCGGAAATCGAGCGAATTGCCGCATCCCGTGGTGTCCATGAGGCGCCCGGGGTTGTCCGGTTGAGCCATGTAATAGGAGGTGTTGTCGATGCCCCGCCACGAAATCGTCGGCCCGTCGCCGCCGCCTTCGCACGTGTGGTTGTAGACGACGTCGAGGATCACCTCGATTCCTGCCTCGTGCAGGGCCGCGACCATGCCCTTGACCTCGTCTATGACGGGTTCGGGCCCGGGCTGCGGTCCGGCGTGCGTCGCGTAGCTCGGGTCGGGAGCGAAGGACTCGGGCGTGCTGTAGCCCCAATAGTTGGTCAACCCGAGGTCCGCGAGGAAGGTCTCGTCCATCTTGGCTTGGATCGGCAGAAGCTCGACAGCCGTGATTCCCAGTCGCTTAAGGTAGTCGACGACGACGGGGTGGGCCAAGCCTGCGTAGGTCCCCCGAAGCTCCTCCGGGATGTCCTTGCACAGCGCCGTCATGCCTTTGACGTGGCATTCGTAGATGACGGTGTTGCGCCAGGGAATGCGGGGGTGATGGGTGACGGACTCTTCCGGCTCCGTCACAACGCCGAGGCTCATGAAAGGGGCCGAGTCAAGGGGGTCGGGGTCCAGGATTCGGGAGCGGTCCAGGCTGAACCCCGGCGAGAAGGGGGCGCCGTCAAGGACGGGCGCGCGCGTGACGGCTTTGGCGTAAGGGTCCAGAAGAAGCTTGGCAGGATTGTGGAGAAGTCCCAATTCGGGCGCCCAGCGCCCGGCGACGCGGTATCCGTAGCGCTGCCCGACGCCGACGCCGGGAACGTGGCCCGCCCAAAAGCCCTGCCCCAGCGAGTGGAGTGCGAATCTTCGCTCGCCGCTGGCGTCGTCGCCGTCGAAAAGGCACAGCGTCACCGAGCTGGCGTGCGGCGCCATGAGCGCAAAATCTGTGCCGGACCCTACGACGTGTGCGCCTGCGGCGACGGGCGAGCTGACGGCGTGCTCCGTCGGCGTCGTTTCTGTTTCTGCGAAGACCGCGGCGTTCGACAACGGGTGGGATTTCACAGTGCAAGTATGGCAAAGATTCAACTCCAGAACATGCCGATGCGAAGGATTGCCCGGCGGGAAAGTGCAGATGCGGATGAGAAGGCCTGGATTTCCGCGGAATGTCGTGATTGTGCGATGTTGGGAAAAACGTTGCGAAAAACGAGCTCCGCGTGTCTTTTCCTTGGCAGTTCGTCATTCTTCAACGGGTTTTCGCGTGCATATGTGAATTTCACCCCTTGAACGGCCCTTCTCGCGAGTAAACGGTCCGAATCCATGTGCGCGAATGGGCTGCGTTGGCTGAGCTTGTCTGCGGGTCTCTTTCTGTCGACGAACCCTTTCTTCGTTGGCCGTCCTCTTTCCAAGGGCGAGTTTTGTTTGCGATGTGCGCGCCACTAGGCTGATTGGGCCAAGGTCGAGGACGGGAGCAATGCGATGACGGGAGCCAAACGCACGGGTGCGGAGCGCGGGCGTGTGGACGCTGGACGCAGACGGACGGACGCCGAGCGTGTGGGCGTGAAGCGCGGATCGGCGGGCGTTCGGCAAGCGGGCGAAGAGCGTGCAGGTTCTTGGACAGGCGCCGTTCGGGTGAGAGTCGAAAGGGACGAGGCAACACGACGCGATCCGAAAGCGCTCGCCGCGGCCTCAGAGAATCCCCGCGCTCGATTCCTCTTCGTCTCGGGGGCGAGGGTGGCCGTCAAGCCCGGCGCCGAGCGCGTGCTCGCAGTCTCTGCAGGATGCGTCGCCCCGGAAGCGCGGCGTCGCGCCGTATATCTCGGCTTGGTGGACGGCGCACCCTATTTTGCTTGTGACGTCGGCGATGCGGACGATTCCGCACGCGACCCTCGGGTCGTCTCGCGTGCAATTCCGGCCGTTTCTCGGCTGGCGGCCGTTGCAGAGGGGGACGAGAGGACAAGGTCCGAGGCAGCCGGTTCGGAGGGCTCCGGCTCGCAGAGAGCGGATTCTGAGAGCGCCGGATGCCAGAGCGCATGGCCTGTGAGCGCCGACTTCGCTTCTGTGCCGTCGACGGCCCCCCTGTGGCCGTCGGGCGAGGCCGAGCTCGCCGTCGAGGCGGTGGCCATCTCGAACTGGATAGGCGGCACCCGTTTCTGCCACAGGTGCGGCGAGCCTTTGTCGCTGCGGTCCGGCGGGTGGGAGATGGTCTGCGGGCGCGGGCACACGGTTTTCCCGCGTGTGGATCCGGCCGTCATCATGGCCGTCCGCGACGCCGAGGACAGGCTGCTCCTCGCGCGCAACGGGCGATGGGCCCCCGGAAGGCTGTCCGTTCTCGCGGGTTTCGTCGAGGCCGGCGAGCCGCTCGAGTCGGCTGTTGCGCGCGAGGTTTTGGAGGAGACCGGCGTCGTCGTCGACGACGTCGCGTATGTCACCTCCCAACCGTGGCCTTTCCCGCGTTCCCTCATGCTTGCGTTTGAGGGGCGCACCCGCGCCCGCCAGGAAGACGTGAAGGTCGACGGGGAGGAGCTCGTTTTCGCCCGGTTCTTTTCGCGGGAGGAGTTTTCGGGAGCTCTGGCCTCGGGGGAGATCGGTTTGCCCACGCCGACGTCGGTCTCCGCGAGGCTCATCGAGCGATGGCTGGGCCGGCCGCTGGTCGGCTGAAAGTCTTCAGCCTACCAGCTTTGTTTCGCCGTTCTGCTTCGCCAGTGATTGATCGATAGGGGATTGAGCTCTACTGCGATTCGGGAATGGTGACGAGCTCGTCATCCTTTCGTTTTAACTTCAATAAGTTGAGGTTAAGCTTCTTCTGTGTTGGCTTGGGGAGAGCGATGAAGGCACCCACGGCGAAGATCGCTGTCAGGTTCATGTAGAGCCTGCGGTTGTCGCGTGCGAGGCTGCATGCGCTGATGACATCATTCCGAGCTCTTCTTTGATCCGCTAAGTCATCCTTGACATCGTTAGCTATGGAAAACTGTTCCATCTCGTCGGAGTCGTGGATGTCGAAGAATCCGCCGTCGCCATAGTTCCTTCCTAGATAGTCCCACCCTACGGGCTGGCAGTGAACCTCACTTGCAGTAACGACTATGGTCGGGCTACTGAGAAAAAGCCATCTGAGGACGAAAAAAGTTAGCGCGACGATGAGAATGCGCAGGGTGATGAATATGGGTTTCGTCATCGCTCTTCCTTTCTATTTCTTTTTGCCGTTGCCCTGGTTGTTCTCGCCAGGATCTTGCTTCTTTTTCTCTTGTTCCTGCTTCTCTTCGTCCCTCATTTTTTCTCGATGCTGCGGTCTTGCCATGGGCGCAGGCCGCTGCCGTCTTTGATTTTCTGTTCCATTTCCTCAAGTTTTGTTTTCGACGCCGAGTCCCCCTGCTCTATGAGTTCGACGGCAATCTCGAAATCTTTGAAGGCGTATTCTGTTTCCTTAGTCAGCTCTTCGATGAGGTCGTGGATAAGCCACTTCATGTCATGGAACTTCGAGGACGGTCCGTTGATGCCGATGCCTATCTTTCCGGGTCGGCTAACGCAAGTGGTCATATGGACGCTTTGGATCTCATGCCAGGCACTGTTGAGCTCCTCGATAATCTTCGGCTTGGACCTGGTGAGAATGTCCACGACCCGGCTTTGATCAATGTTTAACCTCTCCGACGTGCTGACGTCCGACGACTTCGCAGCCGCCAACTTGAGGTCGTATGAGCTTTTCTTTTTTCTCATTTCGCTCATGTTGTCGATGAGATTCTTCTCCACTGCCTTCTCCGCCGTCGTTATGGTCTCATTCAATTGCGTGAAGGCCTTGGTCAGAGAGGCGAGGGCGTCGTCGTAGGAACCCGATGTCTGGGAGACTGTTTTCTCGTTGGCCAGGCCTTTGAGGGTCGACAAGCCGAGCTCGAGTTTGCTCACGATCGCGGAGGCCGCTGCGCCCCCGGGGATCAGGGAGAAGCCCTCTTTCGCGAGCTTGCCGATCTCCAAGATGATGCTAAATCGTCCCTCGGTGGCGCTCTTTTTAGCGACCGATTCAAAGGACTCAATCCCTTTTTCGATGATGTCGACGACCGACTCTCGAGCTTTCTTGAAGATCCCGTGCTCGTAGGCGAGGGCCGCCGTCCAATAGGTCGACGCAGCCGACAGGCCGCCGATAACGTGTTGAAGGCTCTCGATCACATTGGATCTGAAGGCGTTCACGGTGTTGCCTGACATATGCGCTAGCTGCTCGTGCACCGAATTGAGTTTCGTTTCAAGAATCCCGCCGGCCACGCCCTTTCCCTCCGAACCTAAAGATATTGAGAGATGGGACACAGCACCCCTGCAACCGGACAGCACTCGATCGATTGTCTCGGGATTCGGAAGCTTCCTCCACGGCTCGACTATATCCTCGATCTTCCTGCGAACGCTGTTGAATTCCTTTGTGTAGTCCAGTTCGCTTGTGGAACTGCCTCCTCCGTAGTTGGGTCCGCTGTTGTAGGTGGACGTCTTGAACCCCGTTCCGCCGCCTTCGCCGTCTGGCCCCGGCCGGCCGATACCCATCGTGATTCCTGATAAGACCATCTCATACCCGGCCGTCTTCCGGGTGAACGACTCCGCCCCGTCTCCGATTTTGTCTCTAACGTATGCGTCAATGGCTGCGCGCTTGAGCCGACCGATGGATTTGTCTAGCTCGTCGTACTTCTCGTTTTCGCTCATTGTTTCTCCTTTGGGTTGTGGCCCGGTGGGCGCGCGGGTCTGGATTGGTTTCGTTGTGGACCGAATTCAAGTAGGATGCCGCTCGAACGGTATGTCGCTCAAAACGACGAGTGGACAAGTATGCTATGCAGGTCGCTTGCATGTCGCCGACCCTTGTGGTCGGTTGACGCCGCGACACTGAGTGTAGGCGTGAAAGCGGAGCTCGCTGCGTCAAACCATTGCGGTTTAACCGCGCAAATCCGCGGATTTTCAGTTGCGCGAATCGAAGTTATAAGTATTTTGACGTGGACGATGATTCCCAGTTACGAGATTCGTCTGCCCGACGATCTTTAGCCTACGATGCGGTCGATGCAGTTGCAAGAACTTGCACTCTACTGTGGGCTGTTTCACTTTTCTTCAAATAGTCGCCCCGTGCTTCTTTGCTTCCTGCTTGCGGTCGGTTGGGTGCAAGGATGCGATCCGGCCGGGGCGGTCTCCGTTGCGGCAGGCGGCGGTCGTGGCTCTTTGGGGTCTGGGGGTTTCGAGGTCGCGAAGCGTTTCAGCGGCGAGGCCTTAGGGTGTGGGGCGAGGCGTCCGCGAAAGGCTTCGCGGTCGCGAAAAAGCCCCCGAGGCCCGGCCTCGGGGGCTTTGAAAAGTTTCGACGCGACGGAGTTTAGGAGTCTTCGTGGACTGTCACCGCGTATCCGTCGGGGTCAAGGAAGGTGAAGGTCAGTCCAAAAGGGCCTTGGGTCGGTTCGCTCAGGGTCGGCGTTCCAGCCGCTGTGAGCGAACTGTGCAGCTCGCGTGCGTCGTCGCAGCGAAGCCAGAGTGCAACGCCAAGGCCGGGGCGTGGGGCCGCTTGGTCGAGGTCTACGCCGGGCAGGGGTTCGCGGACGGCAAAGGGGATCGGCGCGGTGGCGAAGACGACGGCGGCTTTCGGTGAAGACGGGGCGCGGAGAAGTCCGAGCTTCGTCTCGTAGAAGCGCGCCGAGCGCTCGAGGTCGCGAACCTGAAGTGCGACGAAATCCAGTCCTGTGACGGTCATGTTTCTCCTCTGTTCATGGGCGGTTTTGTGCGCCTGTTTTGCGGACTGCCTGTTTATGTTTGGGCCGCCTGTGTGCGGGGGTGTGCCACGCTCCGCAGCCAAAGGCGATGAAAGCGGGGCGCCCCTTGCGCACGGGGCTCGTCTCGCTGGCTGAGCCGGGCGGCTTGCGGTGGTGCGCGCCCAGGCGTCTGGGCGATGCGTGGACACATATCCTTTCAATGTCAGTATCCTGACATTGAAAGGATATGTCAGAATACTGCTATGGGTCAAGGGGCGGTCGAAGCCTGCTAGAAGTTTGAAGCCGTTTCAGGCCCTCGAAACCGGTTGAAGGCACCGAAAACGGCTTGAGGGAGGTTCGAAAGTGGACCAAGAAGGGGTCTGAGCATGACTCAAAATGGCGATCCGAGGCAGTTTCTCGGTTACAAACTCAAAGAGCTGCAAACTGCGCTGAGGGCTCGCATGGACGAAGCGCTTCGTCCGATGGGGCTGACCGCGCCCCAGTATGCCTGCCTTGAATTGCTCCACAGGGATCCCGGAGCCTCCGCTTCCGATCTGGCGCGCGGCGCATTCGTCGCGCGCCAGACGATGAGCTCGCTTCTTCGCGGCGTCGTCGATCGAGGGTTGGCCGAACGCGCGGAGCGCGCTCCTGAGGGGCGGGCATTGCCTCTCCGGCTTACAGAGAAAGGGCAGGCACTGCTCAAACGCGCGTCCGGGGAGGTTGCCCGGATCGAAAGGCAGATGACGTGCGGTTTTGACGGCGATCGGCTCGCCCGCCTGCGGGAGGATCTGTCCGCATGCGTCGACGCGTTGACGGAGAGAGAGGATTCGTTGCCCGCGGACTGATCCTGGCCCTGGGCGACGGCGGGAGTCGACGCCCACGTCAAGCCGGGGCGGCGTCGAGCAGCGCCCCGAGCGGTCGAACTCAGACGAGGCCCCGGTTCTCCGCATAAAAGTCGGCAAGATGGCGAACGCCGGTTGCGGGTCCGACGCAGTCGTGCAGCATGTTCCACGTCGCGAAGCGCGCGGCGTCCGCCAGGCGTCTGCTGAACAGCGACGTCAGCCCCAGCGCAGGCGGAAGGATCCACGTCGGAATCTTACCCACGCGCGGCCGTTTCCCCATGGCTGCGAGAGCCGTTCGCGCCAGCTCGTCCCAAGTGAAGACGTCGGGCCCGCCGACGTCCCACGATCCCTTCTCTCCCTTTTCCATGAGATCGCAGATGCAGGCCGCGAGGTCCGACCCGTGGATCGGGTTGAGGCGGATGGCTGGGTCGAATATGCGCACCTTGCCCCGCTTGGCCATCTTCAAAACCGACATCATGTCAGAAAAGTATGCCGACGGATTGACGATCTGAGAGACGACGTCGGCTCTTTTCAAGGTTCGTGCGAAGGCGGTTTTGGCCCGCGTCAGTTTGGCCGGGCATTTCTCTCCGCCAAGGACGTTGACGTACGTGAACGAGGCGACGCCGTGACGAAGCGCGGAGGCGAGAATGGCGCGGTTGGCGAGGTTGTCGATCTGCCACGGGTCGGCTTTCTGCCGCGTCACGCCCAGAGCCGAGACGACTTGGGCGGCGCCTTTTGCGAGGTCTTTGACGAAGTCGGGTTCGGTGACGTCGCCGACGGCCCATTCTTCGACGAGCCCCTCCAGCGGCGGCGACTTCCAGGGCCCCTCCTTTTCGGCCCGCGCCCTGTCGCGCACGACTGCACGCACGCGGCGGCCGCGGCGATGAAGTTCTTCGACGATGTGGCGGCCGAGGTAGCCGGTCGCTCCGGCGACTAGAACGGTGGACATTGTTCTTCCTTTCGCGTCTTTGCGGTCGTTTTTCGCGTCATTGAGCAGGCCCCGTCAGCCTCGCTGTTTCGTTCCGCCGGACTGTCCGTTCTGCTCCAGTGGGCCTGGCGTGGGTGTGTCGAGCGATCGCGCGGCCGACCTTTGTGGGGGCGAAGGCTTGCTGAACGGTTGCTTCCAGCAAGCTTCGTCGAAGTTTGTCTGCGCGAACGCCTGAAACCATGCTAGCGTTTATGGACAATGTTGTCCACGAATATGGGGCAAGAAAATCGGGACGGCACAGCGAACAGCACAGAGAAAGGAATCGAGACAATGAATCACGCACATCGCTCGGCGGCCGAACGCGAGCTGCGGCGTCGCCGAGTGCTCGGGGCGGCCTACCTCGCAGCCGGCGTCGGGAAGTGTTTTCCTGCCATAGAAAGCACGCCTGGGCGCTTGGCGCAGGCGTTGCAAGCCAATCGCGGGCATGCGGAGGAGGGCGTGACCCGCTGGCTGGGCGAGCACGCCGAGGAGGCCAACACCGTCGTCGCCGTCGCGATGGCGAGCGCGGGAAGCGTTCTCCTTGAACGCGACAGCCGCCTCGCCGACGCCGCCTTGGCGATGACGCTTCCCATGCTCGGCAGTTTCATGCTGATCTTGCGGCGGGCTCTTCCGCAGGTCGTCCCGATCGACGTCGCTTTCGGCGGCGCGGCGATTCACCTGCTCCTCGCCCGGCGCCGTCTGCGCCGAAGCGCGGCGCCTCGGGCGTTCGCGTCATAGAAGCCGGGCCTGCACGCAGCAGAGCAAGCTCGTCGCCGTAGCCCCCGCCGAAGCGTCATAGAAGCCGGGCCTGCACGCAGCAGAGCCGAACATGGCAGCGGCGGCGCCGAACGTAGGCGCAATGGAGCCAAGCAATGGGCGGCGCGGCGGCGCCGAGCTTGCGTGCCATGTCGTCGAACATGGGCGTCATGAAGGGGCCCCGAGCACTCGCGTCATGAGAATGCGGCTGAGTCCGCGTCCGTCAACGGCGCCGGCGGCCTGCGAGGCCATCCAGCGGTCGAGCGCAACGGCGATGCCCCACACCAGTTCGACGTGAAGGCTCACGGGGATTTCGCGATCGAGCACGCCCAGCGCCCGCCCGGCGCGGACAGCGTGCTCGCACCACTGCCTGGCCGCCCTGCCGAAATCGACGCGGGCGGCGCATTCCGGAGCGTCCGGCATATGGAAAAGGCGCGGGATCGTTGAGATGTCTTGGTCTGCGCCGGCTTCTTCCAGATCGTCGAGGAATGCGAGAATCGAGGGCCAGAACGACTCTGCGTCCAGCGAATCGACGTCGGGCACGCGCACCCTTTCTGCCAGGCGCGTTAAGCCGTCAGAGAATGAGGCTTCGAACAGGGCGGCCTTGCCGCCGAAAAAATAATAGAAGGAGCTGCGCGGAAACTCGGCGGCGGAAAGGATCTCGCTCAGCGAGGCGCCGGTGTATCCGCAGCGGACAAAGTGCGCGCGAGCCTGCCGCATGAGCCTGTCTCGCCGCCCGGCTTCAATCGGCTTGCGAGGCCTGGCCATGTCTCACCCCGTCTCAATTCTCCGCGGCTTGTCTCGGCTCGAGTCCTCGCCGCATTGCCGAAGGCTCGAGCCGGTCGGCTCACAGTTCTGCGAGCTTGGCCTCCACCTGGCTCAGACTCGGATTGGTCAGAGCGCTGCCGTCCTCGAACTCGAGGGTGGGAACGGTGCGGTTCCCGCCGTTGAAAGACATGACGAGCTCGGCGGCCGCGGGGTCCTTTTCGACGTCGACCTCGTCGTAGGCTATCCCCGCTTTGTCCAATTGACGCTTGAGGTTCTTGCAGTAGCTGCACCACGTGGTCGTGTACATCTTGAATTGTGCCATGACGCAAGTTTAAGCCCGTCTGCGCGCCGCTTGGCCCCTGCAGGGCTTTTGTTCGCGAACGGCGCGAACGGGAATGGACGGCCGGCGATCCGGAAAATCTGCCGTTCCGGAAAGTGTCGGAGGGACGTGCCAGACTTGAACCATGGAATCGGCGGACGAATTGCTCGAGCACCTCGATCCGGAGCAGCGCGAAGTCGCCACGCGCTTCGGAGTTCCACTGTGCGTGCGTGCGGGGGCCGGGACGGGGAAGACTCGCGCGATAACGTACAGGATCGCATACGCCGCGCGGGCGGGAATCCTCGACCCCCGAAACGTCATGGCCCTCACGTTTACGTCGCGCGCTGCGGGGGAGCTGCGTTCGCGCCTGCGCGATCTCGGCGTGCGCGGGGCGTCGGCCCACACTTTTCACGCCGCAGCCCTGCGTCAGCTGAGCTACTTTTGGGGGACGGCGATTGGCGGCGCCGTTCCGCCGATCGCAGAGAACAAGCTTTCTATGGTGGCGCAGGCCGCCGGCCAACTCGGCATGACGACCGATTCGGTCTCGTTGCGGGACATGGCTTCCGAGATCGAATGGTCGCGCGTCAGCCTCGTGACCCCCGACGACTACCCGGACCGCGCCCGGAGCCTTCAGCGAGATCAAGCAGCGGGCTATCCCGCCGAAGAAGTCGCTCGGCTCATACGGGCTTACGAGGATGTCAAGCAGAATCGGGGAGTCATCGATTTTGAGGATGTCCTGCTGCTGCTCATCGGCATCCTCATCGACCGTCCCGACGTCGCCCGGATGGTGCGCGACCAGTATCGCCACTTCGTCGTCGACGAGTATCAGGACGTCTCCCCGCTCCAACACAGGCTGTTGCAGCTGTGGATGGGCGAGCGCCGCGACCTGTGCGTGGTGGGCGACGTCTCCCAGACCATCTACTCCTTCGCGGGGGCGTCCTCCCGTTACCTGGCCGATTTTGCGCGAGAGTTTCGGGGCGCCCAGATTCTCGAGCTCATCCGGGACTATCGTTCGAGCCCTCAGATCGTCGCGTGCGCCAACGAGGTCATCGCCCCCGACGCCTCGAAAGGCGCCGTCAGGCTCGTCTCGCAGCTGCCCTCGTCGGTTCCCGTTGTATTCAAGGAGTATGGGGACGACGTCGAAGAAGCCGAGGCCGTGGCAGCTGAGATTCTCCAGCTGCGCGAAAGGGGAGTGGGCCTCGCTGACATCGCCGTCCTCTACCGGACGAACGCCCAGTCGGCGGAGCTCGAGGCCGCTCTGGGGCGGGCGGGCGTCGATTACTCCGTTCGCGGATCCGAGCGTTTCTTTTCCAGGCGAGAAGTGCGCGAAGCGATGGTGGGCATGCGAGCAGCCGCCCGAGCGGAGGCGGGCGGGTCGCTTGCCGACGACGTCAAGGCGGTGCTCATGCAACGCGGGTGGCGCGAACAGCCGCCGGAAGGCGCGGGCGCCGCGCGTGAAAGATGGTCCGCGCTGGCCGCTTTGCTCAAGATGGCCGAAGAAATGGAGCAGGCTCGCGGCGCGGGAATGGCCGAGTTCGTCGCCGAGCTTGAGGAGCGGGCGCAGATTCAGGCTGCGCCCGAGACCGATTCAGTGACGCTTGCATCCCTCCACTCGGCGAAGGGCCTCGAATGGCACGCCGTCTTTCTGGTGGGCATGAGCGAGGGCCTCATGCCGATTTCGCTGGCCAAAGGCGAGGACGCGATAGGCGAAGAGCGGCGTCTCATGTACGTGGGCATCACGCGCGCCAAGCAGTGCCTCCAGATTTCCTACGCCAAGGGCAACGGGCAGCGATCCGTCCGAAAAATGTCGCGTTTTCTGCAGGGGACGTGGCCTCGGCCAAGCGAGCCCGTTTCCCGCGCGACGAGCTACAGGGAGCGTAAAGCGGCGGCGGCGCAGCAATTCGCGGCTGAACACGAAGACGACGTCCCCCTTTTCGAAGCGCTCGTCGAGTGGAGGCTTGAGGCGTCGCGGCGCATAGACAAACCCGCGTACGTCATCCTCCACGACTCAACGCTTCGCGCCGTCGCCGTCGCCAAACCCGCGACGCTCGCTCAGCTGGGGAAGATCCGGGGCATCGGCGCCTCAAAACTCGCCGAGTGGGGGGAGGAGATCCTCGGGGTCGTCGCCCAGTCGCGTTCCGGCCGTTGAGGCGCCCGAGGCGTTGGGCGCCCGACCCGCCTCCCCGTTGGCCGCGGCAACAGCCTCGAAGCCGGACCTGGAATTCGCCTTGACGCTGCGCTCCGCACTCGCTCCGGCGCCGTCCGCCTCGGAATCGGATTCGCCGTCTGCTTTGCCGATCTTGCCCAGAAGAAGGGAGTGCGCGCTGCACGGGCACGCCGGGTGCGCGACGACGGACACTTGGCGGGGTGCCGCCGTGCCGCTAGGCACCCTCCACTGAACCTCTCGCAGACTGTTGCCGTCGCCCGCCAGAAAGCCCAGAATGCAGCGGACCGCCAGATCGCAGGCAAGGTTCCTGACATTCGTCGGGGCGACGATCGGCTTGGCGAAAACGGCCTGGGGCGCGAGGTTGACCCAGGCGGGATCGGCTTCGCACCGCGCTTCGTGCACGCAGCCGGCGCAGGCGTTCTCACCGGGTTCGACCAGGGGGCCGATGCAGGCATCGACTTCCTCGACCCACGCGAGAAGGTGAGGAACGCCCCGTCCGCATAGGTCGCCGGTTGCTCTCGGATCGATGAGGCGCGAGCCGGTGACGACGGCGACGTCGGGAGTCCCGCTCGTGCGAATCCCGACGGAGGCCGAACGCAACGCGGTCAGGAACGCCTGAGCTCGCGGCAGCCCGAGCCGCTTCGCGAGGGCCGGATGATCGTCCCGTCCCACCGCCCCCGTGTTCGGACCGAAGACGATCGCGCCCACTCCCGCCTCAGCGAGAGCCAGCGCTATGGACACGCCGAGGGCGTCGAGGTTTGTCAGCTGCACGCATGCCCCGGACAAACTCCGGGGCGGTTGCGCGAGGACGGCCGCACGATCAAGCATGTCGAGTATCTCGGTGCGCCGCGCAGACGCGATGCGCATTCGGTGCGCCGAAGCCTCGACCTCGGTTGCCGACAACGGACGCGAAAGGGAGGCGACGAAATCCTGCTCGGTTCGATTGAGCCCGCCTACCGTCACGCCTGTGCGGGGATCAAGCCCGATCTGCAGGGTGTTGCGGTCGCGCCAGAACACTCCGAGGCCCTCGCGAATGTGAAAGACCCTGTCCATGGGCTAAAGCTACCGTTGTCCCGGATTTTCACGGCGGAGTTATGCACAGGCGTCAGCGGTCTTCTCAGGGATTTTGTCGACGGCGGTCGGCGCCGTGCGGCTGCGGTGGGAACTCAGGCTTTGAATGGCTTGGAGTTCACTCGGCTTCGGTCGGCGGTTCGTCCTCGCCCAAAAGCTCGGCGAGGAAGGCGTCAAGCTCCTCCGCCACGGCGGGGGAGGGCCCCGCCGAATCGAAGAATGCGTCAGGATCCTCCATGGCCTCGCTGGTCGGAAGCAGATCGGGATGCTTCCACAGTCCGTCGCGGCCCTCGGCGCCGAGCTTGGCGTAGGCGACCTCCCAAAAACGCTGGGCCTCGCGATTGGCGCGCGGCTGGATGTGAAGACCGACGAGGGGTCCGAATACCCGCTGCGCGGGCGAGCTGACGGCCGCACGCCTGCCGAACATCTCGCCGAGCGCCACGGCGTGGGGCAGCTGCGCCGAGGCGACCTGGAGGGATACGGCGCTCACCCATCCTTCGACAAGGGAAAGCAGGTGCTCCAATTGCGCCAAGGCGGCCGACTGGCTTTCTGTCGGCTTGCTGGAGAAGACTTTCGACAGGTCGAATTCTTGGAGCTTTTGGGGGTCGAAGCCGGCCTCGCGGACCTGCTCCTCCATCGAGCTCATGTCGATCTGAATCTCGCGGGCGTAAGCGGCCACGGCGTCAAGGACCCGCGGACGCAGCCAGGGCACCTTCGAATAGAGCCGAGCAACGGCCTGCTCGCGTATCGCCACGAACATGCGGACTTCCTCTTCCGGCGAGTCCAGGCCCTCGGCGAATTCGGAGACGTTCGAGGGGACCATCGCGGCCGTGTGCCCCTCGACCAGCGGAAGGCCGGCGTCGGCGGTGCCGAAGCATACGGTGGAAAGCTCAGCCATGCCCCGTCCGTACTGGAGGCCCATGACGGCGGAGATCAGATTTCGCATCCCGGGAAGGGACTCGGAGTCGCCGAGAACCGAATGGAACTCCTCCGGGATGTTCCCCAGCTGGCCGAGAATGGCATGGATGAAGGCGCGCCCGACGTTCTCGGCCACCGGCTCGGTCAGCCTCTTGAACGTGGGAAGCGAATGGGCGAGCCAATCCAGCCTGCTCCACGCCTGATTCGGACCCGTGCAAGGGTCGACGTCGACTGCGGGGTCCAACCACAAGGACGCGACGGAAAGGGCCTCCCGCGCCCGTTCGCCTTCCGCGGAACTCAGGGAGTCGTAGTGCTCGTTCTGGATCTGATAGCGCGCCGCCTTCTCGGCGATGCTCCAATCCACGGGACCCTCGCCGGAAGAGCCGAGCATGGACCTGACCTGATTCATGACAGCCGTGACGTCTAGGTTTTCCATGCCTTGCAGAGCCGCTGCGGGATTGACACCCGACTCGCGCATCTGCTCAATGATGCGTTCGGCGGTTTCGTCTCCCATCACAGCCCGGAGCATTTCCATCCACTGGTCGGGGTCTTGCGGCAGTTCGTTCTCGCTCACGTTGGGCACCTCTCATCCACTGGCTCAAGTTTATTTGTTCGACGTCGAATATGGCGCGGCTGTCCGCCGAGGGCTAATACCGGGGACCGTGAACGTCCGACCGCCGCCCGAATGCGGCCCGCACAGTCCAATAAGGCCCGCACAGTCCAATGAGGCCGTACAGCGCAGGGGCGTCGCCGGCAGACGGCGCCCGCACATGTGAAGGCCTGCGTCTTGGAGAAGTCGCATCCTCTGAGCTTGGCCTCTCCGCGCGTGCAAAGAAGCGGGTTCCACCATTTCTGGCGGATGTCGAGAGGGTTGGCTTCTCCGCACATGCGAAGACGCGGCCTCCTCGGGCATGATAGACGAGTGAATCCAACACGCAGACGCCTCGTTTCCGGAGGGGCATTCGCTTTGCTTGCCGTCATAGGCCTCGTCATGCCCAGCGCCTACGTCGTCGAGACCCCCGGCCCGGCAATCGACGTCGCAGGGAAGTACGAAGGCAAGCAGCTCGTCACCCTCTCAGGGGCCAAGACGTACGCTTCTTCGACGAAGCTTTTCATGACGACGGTCAGCTCGTACGGAACCGCCGACAACGGGGTTCCCTCCGCCCAGGTGTTCGCCGCGCTCTTCGCGTCGGACATGCAGGCCGTCCCGGTGCGGGCTCTCTACTCCGAGAACGAGACGTCCAGCGACGTCGACAAGAAAAACGCCGCTCTCATGACCGACTCTCAAGACAACGCGGCTGTCGTCGCCCTCGGGAAGACGGGCCACGCCGTCACGATGAAACTCGTGGTGGCAGGCGTGCCGAAAAGCTCCCGCGCGTCCGGCAAGCTCGCCAAGGGGGACGTTCTTACCTCGATCTCGGCCGCCGGGCAGAAGACCGAGATACGGACGTACTCCGATTTGGCCCAACGGCTGGCCAAGATCGCGCCGGGAACGACGGTCACCGTGGGATTCACCCGTGACGGAAAAGAAAAGACGGCCGAGATCGCCACGACGGCGCACGAGGCCGACGCAACCGGCTGGACCCATCCCGGCTCCAAGCTCGGCGTCTACCTTTCAAGCAAGAACCTCAAGTACCCGGTGAAGGTCAATTACGGCGTCGAACAGATCGGAGGCCCCTCGGCCGGGTTGATGTTCAGCCTCGCCATTTACGACGATCTGACTCCGGGCTCGCTGGGCGGCGACAAGGTGATCGCGGGCACCGGAACGATGTCGATGGGCGGCGACGTCGGCCCGATCGGCGGCATCCAGCACAAGCTCGTCGGGGCTTCGCAAAAGGGCGCGAAGCATTTCCTCGCGCCGGCCGAAAACTGCGCCGAGACGATTGGGTACGAGCCGAAGGGTATGAAGGTCTACTCCGTGCGCACCTTCGACGAGGCGGTCAAGGCGGTCCAGGCCATCGGCGCGGGCAAAGCCTCTGGCTTGCAGACGTGCCGCGACGTCGTCGCCAAATCTCCGAAAAAGTGAGGAGCTGAAAAGCTCTGAAGAAGCGACGGGCTGGAGGCTCCGCCGAAAGCGAGGAGCCGAAAGCTTGGCGAAAGGCGGCCGGCTGAATTCCGCGGAAGGCGACAGGCCTGCAAGGCTGGCGAGGCCACTCGGCGAACGTCGCGGGTCAGTCGGCGAATGTCGCCAGGAGAGCCTCAATCATCTCGGGAACCAAGTCGGCGCCGGAGATCGCCTCGGCCTGCGAATCGTGCGAGCGCAGCCTGATCGTGCACCAGCTCTCGCCGTTGCGCAGAACGCCGACGACCATCCTGATGTCCTCGCGGCGCGGGTCGGCGGCGACGAAACGCCGGGCCTCCTCCGCGTCATCGGGAATCTCGGCCTCCGCCTCGGGCGGAAGCGTCACGCGTTCAAGGCTGATCGCCGCGCCGTCGACGGCGTCGGGCCAGGCGAGCCTGCCAAGCAGCTCGTCGATCGAGTCCGAGCTGGGAAGCCCCTCTTGCTCAATCGACAGCAGGCCTGTGGCGTCGGCCGGCAGCTCTGCGGCCAAGGCCGAATTGACTGACATCGCCGTTTCCGCGTCGACGAGGGAAAAGACGCGAACCGGCCCGTCCCATCCGTCTGCGGCGACGTAGGCCTCGATCTCTTTGACAGCTTGCTCAATTTCGCTCACGCCACAAGTGTGCCACGGGGCGCGCCGAGATCGACGTCGCCCCGCCCCAAGCCGCCGCCTGCAGTGAGCTGAAGGCGAGGAGCGCGTTCGCTGCGGGCGTTGGCAGGATTGCAACTGAGCCGCGCGGCGCCTCTTTGCAAACACGGGGCGGCCGGCCCGGGGAGCCCGCCGAGTTCGGTCTGTCTTTTGATGCGTGAAAGGTCGTCGTTCCAGGCCGAATCGGCCGTCGAAGGCATAGAGCTCCTGGGAATATTGCCGCGCATCGGCTAGTTTTGGAGTAGCGCGGTCGACCGACCGCGGAGTCGAAACACGTGAGGCGAAGTTGTCCGCTACAAGCATTCCCCCCAGTTCCTCCAAGGGCGGCCGAAGCAGGTCGGTCGGCGTTTTCGTGCCGACCCTCGTCGTCCTTGCCGTTCTTTTGGCCGGCCTCGTGGTCTTCGCCAATGTGTGGACCGATGTGCAGTGGTATTCCCAGCTGAAAGCCGCCAAGGTTTTCTGGACTCAGTGGGGGTGGGCCATCGCCCTCGGCGCGTTCCGAACACTCCTTGTGGGCCTGTCGGCCTTCGTCAACCACAGCGTGGCCCGAACAGGGGAAAAGACGGCGGTTGGAAATGGAATATACCAGTATCGCCAGCAGATAGAGGAACACCCGTGGCTGGCCCGCCTCTTCGTCCCGCTCGCCTTGGGAATCGTCTTCGGCGCTCAGCTCGGCAGCCAATGGCGCACGTACGTTCTGTGGCTTCACCGCACGCCTTTCGGTCAGAAGGACGCAGAATTCGGCAACGACGTGAGCTTTTACGTTTTCACCCTTCCGGTTCTGCAATCGCTTCTCGCGCTGTCGGTCACGCTTCTCGCCGTCGGAGCAGTGGTGGCCATCGTCAGCCATTATCTTTACGGCGGAATTTCCTCCGACGGCTCGAAGGTGGTCCTCACCTCTCGCGTCCGGGTCCACTTCGGCGTGCTCGGAGCGCTCGCGGCGCTTGTCGTTGCCGGATTCCTTTGGCTTCGCCGGTACAACATGCTTCTGGCCAACAACGAAAAGTTTTCCGGCGCCTCCTTCACGGACATCAACGCCTCCCTTCCGGGCATCACGATCCTGTCGTTGGCTGCGGTGCTCATTGCCGGCCTTTTCGTCCTTGCGGCGGTCAAGGGGCTGTGGAAATTCACGGTCATCGGAATCGCCGTCACGGCCGTGGCGGGCCTCGTCGTCACGACGGCCATTCCCTACTTTGTCCAGCGCTTCCAGGTGGTCCCGAACGCCGCCGAGAAGGAATCGACCTTCATTCAGCGCAACATCAACGCCACTCTCACCGCCTACGGCCTCGACAACGTGAAGAAGAGCGAATATAAGGCGCGGACCGACGCCGCCGCGGGCCAGCTCCGTTCAGACGCCGAGACCACGGCGCAGATCCGCGTGCTCGACCCCAATATCATTTCGCCGACCTTCACCCAGCTTCAGCGCAACAGACCTTACTATTCCTTCGATCAGCAGCTCTCCGTGGACCGCTACACGATCAAGGACACTCCGCGTGACACGGTCATCTCCGTTCGCGAGCTCAACCTCAGCGGGCTTTCGGAGGGACAGCGCACATGGGTCAACGACCACACCGTCTACACCCACGGCTTCGGCGTCGTCTCGGCCTACGGCAACACGACGACCTCGGACGGCGAACCGTCCTTCTTCCAGCAGGGGATCCCCTCGACGGGCGAACTCGGCACGTACGAGCCGCGCGTCTACTTCGGAAAGTCCTCGCCCGACTATTCCGTGGTCGGCGCGCCGAAGGGAACGACGCCGTGGGAGCTCGACTATCCGACCGGCGGGTCGAAGAACGGAGTCAAGTCCACCACCTATGCCGGCGACGGCGGCCCGAAGATCGGCAACGCCTTCTCCAAGCTAATGTTCGCCATCAAATTCCGCGACACTGACCTGTTCTTCTCCGACCGCGTCACGAAGGACTCGCAGATCCTCTACGACCGCGATCCCCGCGTAAGGGTCTCGAAGGTCGCGCCCTACCTGACTTTGGATTCGAGGGTCTATCCCGCCGTCGTCGACATGGACGGCAATCCCAAGACTCCCAAGCGCCTCGTGTGGATCCTTGACGGCTACACGACCACCAACCAGTACCCGTACTCGGCCCGCCAATCCTTGAACGAGGCGACGGCGGACGCGAAGTCCAGAGGCGCAGGCCAGTATGGGGAGTCCCCCGAGCAGGTCAACTACATCCGCAACTCGGTCAAGGCGGTTGTGGACGCCTACGACGGATCCGTCAAGCTCTACCAGTGGGACAAGAAGGATCCGATCGTCAACGCGTGGTCGAAGGTTTTCCCGGGAACGCTGACTCCGATGTCAAAGATGTCGGGCGATCTGATGTCCCATATGCGCTACCCAGAGGACATGTTCAAGGTCCAGCGCACGCTTTTGTCTCGCTACCACGTGACCAATGCCAAGGAATTCTATTCGGGCGGAGACTTCTGGGACGTTCCGCAGGAGCCGACGGCGCCCAAGGGCTCGACGCAGGATCAGCCCCCGTACTACCTGACCCTCCAGATGCCAGGCCAGGACAAAGCGCAGTTCTCGCTTTCCACGGGATTCATCTTGGGCGGCGCCGACAAGCAAAATGTCATGACGGGTTTCCTGGCGGTCGATTCGGAAGCCGGCAGCGAGCCGGGCAAGGTCCGCAACGGGTACGGGCAGCTGAGGTTGATAGAGCTGCCGAGGGACGTGACGGTTCCGGGCCCCGGCCAAGCGGAGAACAACTTCCTGACCGACTCAAAGGTTTCGACCACCCTCAACCTCCTCAAACAGGGAGGGACGCAGGTCATCATGGGCAACCTTCTGACGTTGCCAATAGGCGGCGGGCTCTTGTACGTCCAACCTGTCTACGTCCAGGCCTCTAAGACGAGCGGAAGCACTTCCTATCCGATCGCGCAGTATGTGCTGACAACCTTCGGCAAGGGAAGCAAGATCGGATTTGCGCCGACGCTCGAAGAGTCGCTCAACCAGACCTTCGGCGGGGATTCCGGCGCACAGGCAGGCGACGCGAGCGTCTCCGGGCACAAGGAGGCTCCGTCGGCCGACTCAAACAACAAGCCGAAAGCGAATCCCAGTGCTTCGCCGAGCCCGAGCGGCTCTCCTTCGGCTTCGCCTAGCTCGCCCGGCGCCTCGCCGAGCGGGGGAGGGGCGACGCCGGCCGACGAGCTTCAGTCCGCTTTGAGCGACGCTCAGAAGGCAATGGAAGAGTCGAATTCGGCGATGAAGGAAGGCAACTGGTCGGCCTATGGCGAGGCGCAGAAGAAGCTGCAGAGCGCGCTCGAGCGCGCCGTCAAAGCCCGCCGAGAAGGCGAGGGCGGCAAGTAGGGAGCGGGCGTTGCCATGCGCCTGAACTGGGGCGGAGCGCAGCCTATGGCACGCGCCGCTCAACGTGACAGCTCACACTTCCTCCCTCCTTGCTAGCTGGCTTGGAACGTCGGTAGACTAGACGGGCCGACGCGGGGTGGAGCAGTTCGGTAGCTCGCCGGGCTCATAACCCGGAGGTCGTAGGTTCAAATCCTGCCCCCGCCACAGACAAAGGCCCGGACCGGTTGCGGTTCGGGCCTTTCCCTTGTCCCGGCGAAACACAGCCGGAACCCAGCCGCCGCCGGAGTCTCGCCCGGGAAGCAAATCGCCTACTTCAACGCCGGATGTCTCCAAGGCGGAATAGGGCGGCTCCCTTCGAACGGCCGGGCGTTTCGCAGCGCACAACCGCGCGATGCGAATAGAGAAGGAAACTTCGCGATAACGAACCGCCGTGATTGCGCCGAATTCAGGTTTCCTTGTTTTCGGCCGTCGCGGGATCGCCTGCTTCGTTTTCAGCTATCGCGGGATCGCATGCTTGGTGACGCGAGTGGTGCGGGGCCGAACGAGAGTACTCTTCGATCGCCACGCCGGACTTGAACGTGCGGCAGCGATCCAGGCGGAAGTCGTGTACTGCGGGCTTGGCGTCTCCGAAGAGCCGGATGCCGTCTCCCAGGACGACGGGATTGCGCTTGAGGATGAGGCGATCGATCTCTGTCAGAAGGCGCCCCGCGAGATTTCCGCCGCCGCAGAGATAGATCGCGAGGCCGGATTGTCGCTTCAACTCGCGCACCGTCGCGAGTGCGTCGGCCGTGAACGTCACCCCTTCTGGCGATTTGGTTTCCGACCGCGATGCGACATATTCCGTCAGATGCGCATAAGGCCGTTCGATTCCGGCGGCCCGAGCGACGTCGTAGCTTCTACGCCCCTGAATCACGGTGTCGAAAAGATTGCCCGGCGCGCGTTTCCCCAAGGCTGAGAGAACGTGGGAAGGCAGAGCGTCTGCGAACTCGCTGACATAAGCCGCCATGTGGTCGCCCTCTAAAGGGAAGGCCTCGTAGCTCCCATCCGGTAGAGCGATATATCCATCGATCGATACTGCGACATAGTAGACAAGCTCACGCATAGTTTCTCCAATCACTACTGTTGTTGTGGTTGAGGCAAACTTACCACAACACATGTAGTGGTTTCCGGTATGCTAAGAGCATGGCACGAAACCTTGAGCGGCGCACTAAGCTTGCGGACGCTGCCGTGAAAGTGCTTGCGCGGGAAGGCGCGCGCGGCCTGACGCACAGGGCGGTCGACGCCGAGGCGGGAGTGCCGAAGGGGACCGCCTCGAACTACTTTGCCTCCCGAGACGGGATTGTCGAGGCGATCCTGCTGCGCATCGGCGAGCGTCTGCAACCGGACCCCAAGCTTCATGACAGCCTCGCTCGGCGGACTCCGAACATCGAACTCTTCGGTGCATATCTTCGCGACATCGTTCGTCGGCTGACAACGGATCGGGACGCGGCCATCGCCCTCTTCGAATTGCGCCTTGAAGCCGCTAGGCGACCGGAAGTGGCCGAAGCGCTCACGTCTTGGCGACGTTCGGGACTCGAAGCCGACGTTGAATTCAACCAGAAGATGGGCCTGCCCGGATCGCCTTCGGACATCACACTGTTTCACTATGCCCTGGACGGTTTGATCCTCGACCAGATAACCGTTCCCCTCGATCCCGATGCAGACTCCTACGAGGCCGTGAACGTGCTCGTCGACCGCATCATCGGCGGGAAAGGCTCAGCCTCTGATTGATCGCGCCGATGGTCTCAAGGCCCGGCCTGTGGCGGCGGCGAAGAAGCGCTTGTCCCAGAATGTGAGGAAGGGCTTCCTCCCAGAACGCGGAGAGGCGCTTACTCCCAGAACGTCGGCGTGTATGCGCGAATCTTGAATGCAGAGGGAAACGAAAGACAAGCCGAAAGCCTCGGGGCGTGAAGCAATGGCTCGGGTGCCGCGCTCGCCGCTGATGCGTGCGCGGCACCCTGGGCTTGCCGATTGCCGGGGTGTCGCCATGTTGTGCGTCGGGCGACGGCGAGGCTTGGCGCCCGCTTGGGCGGCCTGTTATGCCTTGGCCGCGGTGGCTGGCGAAACTTCGACGTCGGCCCTTGGCCTCAGGCCAGCGAGGGCTGGAGGCCGAGGCTGCCGACGAGGTGGTCGCGATAGGCCTGCGACGTGACTTCTTCCAGCCAAGCGCGGGCCGCCGCCAAACGCTCGTCGAGCCCCAGACGCTCGATGACCTCCTCGTTGTTTTCGCCCTTGTAGAAGCGGGCAAGGGCCTCGATCGCCTCTTGAGCCTGACGCGCGTCGCGGGCCGCCTTGGCGTCCAGGCGCTCGGAATACCAGGCCGAATTCAGAATGTTCTCGCGCTCGAACTGTGCGCGGAACTCCGGGCTCGCCAAGTTCCAGCCCTCGCGCGAGACGCCGTCGATCATGATCTCCAGCAGGGCCCGCAGCGGCGGCACGGCCCACTCGAT
>NZ_DBHHEV010000010.1:42674-44211 GCF_057238965.1 Peptidiphaga sp. | reverse complement strand
GGTCAGCTTCCCGTCGATCACGTCGAAGCCGCCCACGCCGATGCGGTGGGGGCGCAGCGAGGAGCGCCCGTCGGACTCCTGGCGGATCGCGAAGGATTCGACGACGCCGCCCTTTTCGACGATCTCGGGGGAGAGGACGTTGGCGCCCGCCTCCTGGAGCCACACCTTCGTCCAGCGCGAGAGGTCGCGGCCCGACGTCACCTCCAACTCGGCCAAAAGGTCGGCCAGCGTGGCGTTGCCCCACGCGTACTTGGCGATGTAGGAGCGCACCCCGGCGAGGAACTCCTCCAGCCCCACCCACGCCACGAGCTGCTTGAGCACGGAGGCGCCCTTGCCGTAGGTGATCTGATCGAAGTTGACCAGCACGTCCTCGATGTCGCGGATGTCGGCTGCCACAGGGTGGGTGGAGGGGAGGAGGTCCTGCTGGATCGCCCCCGATTTCTCCGAGGCCAGGAAGGTCACCCAGGCGTCCTTCCACCGCGTGTTCTTCACCGCGGCCAGGTGGCTCATGAACTCGGCGAACGACTCGTTGAGCCACAGATCGTCCCACCACTTCATCGTCACCAGGTCGCCGAACCACATGTGCGCCTGCTCGTGGAGGATTGTGATGACCCGGCGGTCGATGAGCGCGCCGGTCGGCTTCGTGCGGAAGATGTAGGACTCGACCAACGTCACGTTGCCGGGATGCTCCATCGCGCCCGCGTTGTACTCCGGGCAGAAGATCTGGTCGTACTTGCGGAACGGGTAGGGGAACCCGTAGTTGGCCTCGTAGAATTCGAAGCCCTGCTTTGTCACCTCGTAGATCTCATCGGCGTCGACATACTCGATGAGCGACTTGCGCGCCCAAATGCCGAGCGGGATCTCGCGACCGTCGACGGAGCGGTAGACGTCGCCCTTCGCGCTCGCGTAAGGGCCGGCGATGATGGACACGAGGTAGGTGGACATGCGCTCGGTGGGCGTGAACTGCCACGTGAGGATGCCCTCGCGGGAGGGAACCGGCTCGGGTGACGGGGAATTCGACAGGACGGTCCAGGAATCGGGCGCGTCGATCGTCAAGGAGAAATCCGCCTTGAGGTCGGGCTGCTCGAAGCAGGCGAAGACGCGCCTGGCGTCGGCCACCTCGAATTGCGAGTAGAGGTAAACCTCGCCGTCGGCCGGATCGACATAGCGGTGCAGGCCCTCGCCGGTGCGCGAGTAGTTCATCGTCGCCTCTATGCGAACGGTGTTGTTCGGCGCGAGGTCTTCGAGTGGGAAGCGGGAGTCGGCGAAGGCGTCGACGTCGAGCACGTTGCCGTTGAGAACTGCCTTGTTCACCGATTCGGCCATGATGTCGAGGAAGGTCGAAGCCCCCGCTTCCGCAGTGAAGTCGATCTCTGTGATGGAGACGAAGGTCGTTTCGGACCCCGTCGCCAAATCAAGGTAGATGCGATACGAGTCGGTCTGAATCTGGCTAGAGCGCCTTGCCGCTTCGTCACGGGTGAGGTTGGTCCCTGGCATGAATGTCCTTTCGAATGGTCGGTCTGATCGAATGGTCGGT
>NZ_DBHHEV010000010.1:40784-42600 GCF_057238965.1 Peptidiphaga sp. | reverse complement strand
CGCGGGCCCCGCTTTCCCCGTCGCTCTCCCGTCGTCGGCCTCCTTCTTCGGCTTGGCGCCTTCTTCTTCTGCTTGGCACCCGTTTCTTCGATCTGCGGCCAGCTTCCTCGGCTCGGCGCCCACTTCTTCGACCCGGAGCCTGCTTCTTCGACCTGGAGCCTACTTCTTCGACCCGGCGTCGGGCTTGCCGCTCGCCGCGGACATTTCGTTGGGGACGATCTTGAGATTGAAGGACGTCACGACCTCGCCCGTCGAGATCTGCACGAGGCGGATCTTTTTCGAGGCGGGCTCCGAGACATAGGCGTAGTCCCCGATCGCCGTGACATTCGGGCCGGGCTCCTGCCAATCGTCCTTCTCGCGCCATTCCTTGACGACCTTGACCTTCTTTTTCACCTCGCCGGAAGCCGGATCGAGAATGGCGAGATTCCCGTCGTAGGTGAGGACCAGTCCCTCGCCGTTCGGGCCGCGCGCGAAAGAGCGGAACCAGTAGGGCGATCCGAGGTCGACCTTCTTCAACGTGCCGCTCGCCGTGTCGATGACTCCCGCCGACGTCGGCCTTTCGGTCACGCCCTCAGCGCCTTCGGCCGGCTTGACCGTCTTGTAGTCGGCGAGCACATAGGGCGATTCGGGCGAGCCGAATTGGTTGCCGGATCGTTGGTAGGGCTCGGAGACGGGGACCTTGTGGAAGGCCCCGTCCCGGTAGACGACCGGGCCGTTTGTGCAGCCGAAGGAGACGACGTCGCCGTTCGCGTTGGACTGGGCCGCCGCCTCCCCGTGGACTCCCGGGCAATCCGTTGTTTCCGCCACGACCTTGCCGCTTGGATCGACCTCCTGGATCGTGTGGCGCTCCTTCTCGGTTCCCTTCGTTGTCAGCATATTGCCGTTGGACAGCGGCACGGCGACTCCGTGGTGGGCGTCCCCTCCTTTGAACGCTTTGATTTCCGAAGGGTCGAGCTTCCCGTCCTTGAGGGCGTCTGCTGCGAATGTCTGGACTGTGCCGTCGCCGTCGGAGAACAGGGACGTGCGCCCGGCGTGGTTGACGACGTGCCCGGCTTTGGGCGCTTTGATTTGCGCGGACGTGAGCCTGGGGGAGGCGACGTAGTAGTGGTAGTGGTCCTCGTGCCGCTGCGCAATGAGGCCGACGTCGAAGAGCCGGAAGACGTCGCCGTCCGAGACGACGACGTGGCGGCCGTCGCCCGCGGGGTTCAGACGCAGGAAGCCGCCCTTCTTTACGTCCGCCAGAACCTTGCCCGTCGCTCCGTCGAGGGTGAGAAGCCCGCCGTCGTAGGAGACGACCAGGCGCGGCTTTAGCGAAGAGACTTCCTTGGGTTTTGCTTTTTCGCCGCCGCTGTTGCCTTCCTTGCCGTCGTTCGCGTCCGCTGTGGCTGTCGTCTGAGATCCGCCGGTCTTGCCCGGTGAATCGGAGCATCCCGCCAGCGCGAGGGTGGCGACTGCGACGAGGGAGGCAATCGTGCGCATAGGTGAATGTGTCATGTCGATAACCATAATGAAAATCATTATCAAGTTCAATGGATGGGCCCGACGCGCGTTGGCTGCGCTCACGAAACACGCACGTGGTCACCGGATGTGCACGCGGTCAACGCACGTGGTCAACGCACGCGCTCAGCGGATGCGCACGCGGTCAACGGAGGCGGTCAACGGACGCGCGCTCAGCGGATGTGCACGCGGTCAACGGAGGCGGTCAACGGACGCGCACTCACCGGAGGCGGTCGCTCCTACCAGATGCGCACGCGTTCCTCGGGCGGCAGGTAGAGGGCGTCGCCGGGTTGGAGGCCGAAGGCTTCGGCGAAGGCGT
>NZ_DBHHEV010000010.1:34415-40684 GCF_057238965.1 Peptidiphaga sp. | reverse complement strand
CGGCGTGCTGCTCCTCGCGGTAGTACGCCTCGTCGGGAAGGCCGAGGCCGGACTGTCCCAGGAACGTCACGTACCGGCTGGGGTCGTTGATGTCGGTGCCGACGCCGACGGAGAAGAACGACGCAACGCCGGTGGCCATGAGCGAGCCGACGGCTTCGGCGAGCTCGTCGTGGCTCGAGGCAGCCTCGACGAGTTCAAGGTCTTTGCCCAACGGAGCCACGCCCAGCCGGTTGAGCGTGTCCGTGTCCATCCAGGAAGAGAAGAGGTCGGATATCTTCTTGGCGTCCCCTTCCTGCTCGCCTGACGCGAGGTCCTCGATGATTGCCCGCACATTCGCTTCCGATTCGAGCCGAAGCTTGACGAAGGAGCCGTAGGACGCGAGATCGGCAGGTATCTCCTTGTCTCGTATCCACGCGCCGTTTACCGCGCGGAACAGATCGTCTTGCATTCGGACAGCGGGGTCCGCGCCGTCGAGGACGCGGGCAAGGGATTCGTTGGACATGAGAGTAGTGTCTCAGAGCCCGCCTGCCCAGGCGAGTTCGCCGCGCGGACATTGCGCAATGCGCACAGTGTTTTCCACTAAATTGTCATGCGCCGTTTTCCGCCAAGTTGTGACGCGCGGTTTTCCGCTAAGTTGTTGCGCGCCCAGCGTCTGCCTTTAAGGCGGGGCGCGCAATGTCTGCCGCCTGGGCGCCGGGTTGCTCCTACCAGATGCGCACGCGCTCCTCAGGCGGCAGGTAGAGGGCGTCGCCGGGTTGGAGGCCGAAGGCTTCGGCGAAGGCGTCGATGTTCTTAACCACCCCGTTGGCGCGAAACTCGCTCGGCGGATGCTCGTCCGTCGCCACGGTCGTTTCGAGGAATTCTCGCCTCATTTTTTCCCTCCAGGACCGGGCATAGGAGAGGAAGAATCGCTGGGCGGCCGTGTGTCCGTCGAGGACATCGGCGTCGTCGAGGGTTTTTCCTTCGCGTTCGAGGGCGATTTCGTAGGCTTTGAGGGCGATGGACAGGCCGCCGAGGTCGCCGATGTTTTCGCCCAGGGTCAGGCGTCCGTTGACGTGCGGCCCGTCGGGGCCGAGCTCGGCGGGGATGTAGGCGTCGTATTGGGCGACCAGGGCGTGAGTGCGTTCCTCGAAGGCGGCGCGGTCGGCGTCGGTCCACCAATTGCGGATGGCGCCGTCGGCGTCGAACCTCGATCCCCGATCGTCGAATCCGTGGCCGATTTCGTGGCCGATGACCGCCCCGATCGCGCCGTAGTTCAAAGCGGCGTCGCGTTCGGGGTCGAAGAAGGGGAATTGGAGGATGGCGGCCGGGAAGACGATCTCGTTCCACACGGGATAGTAATAGGCGTTGACGGTCTGCGGAAACATCAGCCATTCGGAGCGGTCCATCGGCTTGCCGAGCTTGGCGAAGTCCCTTGCGTTCTCCCACCTGTTTGCGGCGCGAATGTTGTCGACGAGGTCCTCGCCCACTTTCAGATCTGAGTAATCCCGCCACTCGTCGGGGTATCCGATCTTGAGCGAGAAAGCGTCCACTTTCGCCAGGGCTCTGGCCTTGGTTTCTTCGCCCATCCAGTCGAGGGCAGAGATCGATCGGCGGTAGGCCTCCAGCAGGTCGCCGACCAGCTGGAGCATCTTTTCCTTGTGTTCGGGCGGAAAATGCCGGGCCACGTACTCTCTTCCCAGGGCTTCTCCGAGCGCGTCCTCGACGACGGCGACCCCGCGCTTCCACCGCTCGCGCTGCTGGGCGGTTCCGCGCAGCACCTTGCCGTAGAAGTCGAAGTTTGCCCGGTCGATCTCCTCGGTGAGGAACGTGGCCCTCGCACGGAGAATGCGCCAGCGCGTGTAAGCCTTGAGGTCGGCAAGCGGGGTTTCGGCCCACAGGCGCGCTGCCTCGCGCAAAGCGTGCGGCTGCATGACGATCACGTCGGAAGAGCCGTCCACCGGCATCTGGGCGCCCGCCAACGCGGCGTTCCAGGCGAAGCCGGGCGCCGATTCGACGAAATCGGCCCAGACGAACGGGTTGTTGAGTTTGTCGGCGTCGCGCGCGTCGACGACGTTCATGTGGGCGGAGGCGATCGCGGTCTCCAAGCGAAGGACGACGTCGGCCTGGGCTCGCGCCGCCTCCTCGCTGAGGCCGTAGCCGAGGGCCAGGAGCCTTGGCACGAAATCCGAGTACTTGGCCAAGGTTTCGGCGTGCTGCTCCTCGCGGTAGTACGCCTCGTCGGGAAGGCCGAGGCCGGACTGCTCGAAGAAGGCGACGTATCTGTCGGGGTCCGCCAGATCGGCGTCGATGTCCCAGTCGAAGAAGGTCGGCACTCCCGCGGCCAGGAGTTCGCCGACGACGCGCGCGAGGCCATCGCGGTCCGTTGCGGCCTCGACCGGGGCGAGGTCGGCCCGCAAAGGAGCGGTTCCCTTGGCGTTCAGAGCATCGACGTCCATCCACGAGGAAAAAAGGGCGCCGATTTTGTGCGCGTCTTTATGCGCCTCGCCGCTCTCGTTGGCATTTCCACCCGTCTGTTCGGCCCCGTTGCGCTGCGCGTGCCTGCCCGGATGCGCAGCGGTTTCTTCAGTCTTCGCGAGGTCCTCGATGATCTCCCTCACGTGCTTTTCCGCTTGAAGGACCAGTTCGACGAAGCTGCCGATCCACGGAAGGTCTTCGGGAATCTCGGTCGTCTCCATCCATCCGCCGTTGACGGCGCGAAAGACGTCGTCTTGAACTCGCGTCTTCGGATCGTTGCCGTCGAATATCGATGCTCTCTCGCTGTATCCCATGGGGCAATCCTAGCGGCTGGCCCGCGGGCGCGTGTTTTGGGCCGATCGGTGACCGGTATCATGTCTGCATGCGGATACACATTGCAACGGACCACGCGGGGTTCGAACTCAAGGAATACATCGCGGGCAAGCTCCGCGAAGGAGGCCACGAGGTGGTCGACCACGGCGCCCATTCATATGATCCGATGGACGATTACCCGCCCATGTGCATCGCTTGCGGCGAGGCCGTGGCGGCCGACCCCGGCAGCCTGGGGATCGTCATCGGAGGCTCTGGAAACGGCGAGCAGATAGCGGCGAACAAAGTCAGGGGAGTGCGGGCGGCCCTCGCGTGGAACCTTGAGACCGCGAGGCTCGGGCGGGAGCACAATGACGCGAACGTCGTCGCGATAGGCGCGCGCCAGCACGGACACGAGGAGGCGCTTTCCTTCGTCGAGCTGTTCATCGGCACGTCCTTCAGCGGAGACGAACGGCATCAGCGGCGCATCGACCTCGTGGCGCAGTACGAGTCCTCGGAGCGCTGACGGCCTCAAAGAGCGCCGACGGCCCTCAGATCCAGATCGCCGGATCGATGTAGAAGGCGTCTTCCCGCTTTCTGCTGCGAGACGTGGCGGGAACGCCGACGGCCGTCGAATCGTCCGGCACGTCTTTGATGACAACGGCATTGGCTCCGATGTGGGAGCCGTTGCCCACGGTTACCGGACCCAGTATTTTGGCCCCCGCGCCGACGACGACGCCGTTGCCCAACGTCGGGTGCCGCTTCTTGTCCACGAGTGCCGTCCCGCCCAGGGTCACGCCGTGGTAGAGCATGCAGTCGTCGCCCACCTCGGCCGTTTCGCCGAGGACGACGCCCATTCCGTGGGCGATGAAAAAGCGCCGCCCGATGGTTGCGCCGGGGTGAATTTCGATTCCGGTCAACGCGCGCACCGCCTGGGAGACGAGGCGGGCCGGCACGCGGAGCCTCGGCGATTTCTTCCACATGGCGTGGGCGAGGCGGTGGCCCCAAATCGCATGAATTCCAGGGTAGGAGAGCGCCACCTCGACGTTCGATTTTGCAGCGGGGTCGTGTTCGCGGGCGGCCTGAATGTCTTCGCGGACGGTTTGGAGAAAGCGGGGCGGGCGCATCGGGCTGGTCCTTTCGTGTGAGGGCTCGCGTTTGCGGACGGACGGTCTGCCGCGAGGAGGGCGTGGGCGGCGCTTCAGCTTCAGCGCCGCCCACGTTCGTCAATCGACCAAGCCTTCGAAGAGCGCCGTCGAAACATAGCGCTCGCCGAAGTCGGGGATGATCGCGACGATCGTCTTGCCCGCGGCCTCGGGCCGTTTGGCGATCTCGACGGCGGCAGCGAGGGCCGCGCCGGAGGAGATGCCCACAAGCAGGCCCTCGTCGGTGGCGGCCCGCCGCGCCTGCGCGATGGCCTCGTCGGAGGAGACCGTGACGACCTCGTCGTAAAGGTCGGTGTCGAGGACGTCGGGAACGAAGTTGGCTCCAAGCCCCTGGATCTTGTGGGGGCCGGCCTTGCCGTCCGAAAGGAGCGGGGATTCGGCGGGTTCGACGGCGATGAGCTTGATCTGCGGGTTGTGGCGGCGCAGCGCGCGGCCGGCGCCGGTGATTGTGCCTCCCGTGCCGATGCCGGAGACGAGGTAGTCGACCTTGCCGTCGGTGTCTTCCCAGATCTCTTCGCCGGTCGTCTTCTCGTGGACTGCGGGGTTCGCCTCGTTCGCGAACTGCGAGGCGAGGATTGCGCCGTCCGTCGAGGCCACGATCTCCTTCGCTTTGTCGACGGCGCCGCGCATTCCCAGCGCAGGCTCGGTCAGAACGAGCTCCGCCCCGAAGGCGCGCAGCAGCGCGCGCCGCTCTTTCGACATGGAGGAGGGCATCGTGAGAATGACCTTGTATCCGCGGGCCGCTCCGACCCAGGCGAGCCCGATTCCCGTGTTGCCGGAGGTTCCTTCGACGATCGTCCCTCCCTCGGGGAGCTTGCCCGAGGCGACTGCGGCGTCGATGATGGCGACCGCGATGCGGTCCTTCACCGAATTCGCGGGATTGTAGAATTCGAGCTTCGCCAGGACGGTCGCATCGGCGCCGTCGGCGAGCCTGTTGATGCGGACGAGGGGCGTGCGGCCAACGAGTTCCGTTGCGTTGGCGAATACTTTCGACATGTTTTTCCTTGGGTTCGACGTGAATGGATTAGGGAAATGCGCTGTTTTGCCGGGAGCGCACAGTGCGCGTGGACTGTGGTCGCGCGCGAACCGTTGTGAGCGCCGAGAGCGTGCGCGGACGCGCACCTATAAAGCTCGACGCCCTAAAGACACATACAGCACATGCACGGAACCGAGGTGGGAGCGATGGCGAAGACCATGGCCTCGTCCTTTCCGTCATGTCGTTTACTCGCGTTACTTTTTCACACCGAGGGCGCAATGTCCAGTCGATTCGCCGCAATGCGGCGTTTGTCTCGGTCCAGCGGATCCGCGTCCGTATGCGGTTGAGCGCCTCCTGACGATCGGCTTTTGCGACGGGACATTTTCTCTCGCGGAGCGGTGCGGGCCATTGTCTTGCGGAGCGGTGCGGGCCATCGTCTCTTGACGCGGCGCGGTCCATCGTCTCTTGACGGGTCAGCCTTTCGTCGAGCAGTTGCCCTCAGCGAATCGCAGAGCCGTTGCGGATCGCGCCCGCCGGCGTCTCGACGGTTCTTGTTCCCGCCGGTTCGGGTCGAATGCTTCCCGAGGACAGCCGGGCGAAAAGGCTGGCGACGGCGTCGGCGTCGGGGTGGGCGACGACGACGCGGACCCCGCCCGCCTCGTACGCGGGCTCGACGCTCGCGCCGATTCCGGCCAGCTCGGAAAGATAGCGGCCGGCGTCGGCGTGGGGGAGAGCCGCGGACCACGCTGGGACGTTGTCCCGGACGACGACGGGCGCGCCTTCGAGGCATTCGCGCACGGAGTCGGAATAGGCGCGCACCAAGCCGCCCGTGCCGAGCAGCGTTCCGCCGAAATATCGCGTGACGACGGCCACGACGTCGACGAGTTTCGAACCGGCGAGCACGTCGAGCATCGGACGCCCCGCCGTTCCCGAGGGCTCGCCGTCGTCCGAAGAATGGGAGAAAGGCTGGGCGCCGTCGGCCGAGACGACGAAGGCGGCGCAATGATGGCGGGCGTCGGGCATGGCGGCTTTCCTCTCGTTCACGACCTCGCGGGCTTCGGCCGGCGTGGAGACCCTGGCGACGAGGGTGAGAAAACGGGATTTCTTCACCTCGATCTCGTGAGAGAGCCGTGCGGACGGAGTAAGGAGGAATTCGCTCACGGTTCCATTGTCCGCCCTGAAGGGCCGTCTGCCTTGAAGACGGCGTGGATCCTACCGACCGCAGCGGCGCCCGTTTCAGTTCGCGCTGCCGGGCCTGGCTGTATAAGCTCGCGCGGGAGGCGTTGCGCCGCCGGAAGGCGGGGATGTGAGCAAATCCTCCCCGTCGAGGTCGGAGAGGCCTTTGGACAGATGGCGTCGGC
>NZ_DBHHEV010000010.1:485-34405 GCF_057238965.1 Peptidiphaga sp. | reverse complement strand
GCCGCGCCTCGTGGAGTAACATACTCATTTGTGCGTGTTGGGCACATTGCCCGCTCGCGACAGGACCACGTGCCGCGCGAGGCGGCCATTAAGAGAGAGGAGCGGTGCACATGGCAGTTCCCAAGCGCAAGATGTCCCGCAGCAACACTCGCTCTCGCCGTTCCCAGTGGAAGGCTGAGCTCACCGAGCTTCAGTCCGTCCGCGTGCGGGGCCGTGAGGTGCGCATTCCCCGTAGGCTCGCCCGGGCTTACAAGGACGGTCTGCTGTCGGAGGACTGACGCGGAAGAACTTAGGAAGAAGGCTCGCTTCGGCGGGCCTTCTTTCATGCGCTGCGGGCACTCGGATTTTTGGTTTCTTCGACTGTTTCGGTGATTTTCATTCCGCGTCGCGTGGGAAAACGATAGGGTTGCGTTGTCAAAGCGGCGAAAGGGATTCGAGCAATGGTTGAATTGACGCACGTTACTCGTTTTGCACGATTGATGGCGACATCCGTGAGGAAATCGGTGAGTCGAGGCGGTTTCCCCGAACGAGGCGAGCTCGCAGGAGAAGTCCGAGACGCGCATTTGCCCGACAAGGCGCCCGAAAGCCTTGAGGATTTCTTGAAACCCGGCGCGGACGAAGCCGAGAATGCGCGAGACGAGCGCGAAGGGCTGCGAGGCGAAAAGGCCTACGCCACGCCGAGCCAGCTGCGCGCGATGTGTTTCGCGCCCTCGGTCGAGGCGCTCAGCGCGCCTGAAATTCCCGTTCCCCTAGCCGGACTCGTCGTGGCCGAATCCTCGTGGACGCTTGCGGCGCCGATTCTCCTCGGCGGCGAGGCGGAGGTCGGCGCCTCCGTCTCCTCCATTCGCCGCAGCGAGCGGGGAACCGAGGTGACGGTCCGAGGGCTCGTCTACGCCGACGGCGAGCTGGTCTACGCCGAAGAGACCCTTTACATCGCGAAAAAACTTACCGGAGAGCCGCGCGAGTGGGGCGAACGGCTGCCTTTTGGAGGCTTCGACCTGAGGCGCCAGCGCGGAGTCGACTCCATGGGCCGCCTCGACGTCGGCAATCGGCCCGCCGTCGCGGAGCGGGAATTCACAGTGGCGGATTCCCGGCTGTGGGCGCGCTACACGGGCGACGTCAACCCGATCCACATGTCGAGCGCCGCGGCGAAGGTTTTCGGCTTCCGTCGCGCGATTCTCCACGGAGCGGCGGTCGAGGCGTGGGCGACGGACCGTCTGGGCTTGGACGGGTCGGCGCGATGCTGGGGCCAAGCGAAGTTCCGCGCGCCCGCGCTCCTCCCCGCGCGCTTGGAGCTGATCGACATGGGGCGCGCCTCCTCCGATTCGCGCGATTTCGCTGTTCTCGACGGCAAAAGCGGCCGCGACCTCGTCCATCTGTCATACGGCGGCGTCGGCCTGGAAGGGTACCGCAAGGGGGGCGATCGCCCGTCCGGCCGGATCGTTCTGCCTCGGCAAAACGGGCGCGCGAGTTCGAGCGTCCTCGCCCGGGGAATGGCGCTGGCCGCGGCCAGCGCCGATCCGCGCCTGGCCGAGAGGGTAAAAGGAGCCGAACCGTGGCGCGAAGGCTATCGCGCCACGATGACGGACCTCAGCAGGGTTGACGCCCCTTCTCGCGGGAGCGAGGCGGCCCGAGCCGGCCTCGCCTGGCTGACGAAGAGCCTGCATTTCGCCGACGGGCGCCGCATAGGCGAAGCCCGCGCCGTCGAAGTCCGCGGCGGCTCCTGGAAGGTGAGCGGGAACCGAGAGCCTCGCCGCGAGCTGTCTCTGGAGCTCGACGGACGCGACTACAGGGGGCGGAGTCTCCTGGCCCTGCTGGATGAATGGCGCCGCCGAGGATTCATACGTCGCGGCACACGCGACGCTCTGGCCGAGGTCATCGACGATCCGGGGATCCTCGACCTCGAGGGATGGACGTTCGCGTGCCTCGGAGCGTCCGCCGCGCTTTCGCCCGCGCCTTCGCTTCTGGCGTGGGGCGCCGACGTCGCCGCGCCCGTCCGCGCGGGCCAGGAGAAGAACTCGGCGCTCATCGACGCGGCGAGGTCCGGGGCGGGAACCCTCATTCTTCCGCCCGTCCCGCTCGACGTCGCACGCGAACCGGAGGCCGTCGCGGGATGGATCGCCGCTCTGGACGGGCGCATCGCGATAGTAGACACCCTGTACGCCCCCGGGGCGAAGTTCCTCTTGGCGGAGGCCGGCGCCGACGTCGTCGAAAGCCTCGTCACGCATGCCCGCCCCGACACCGCGCTCGCCTGGTACGGAAGCCCCACGGACGCCTACGTGCTGTCGGAGCCTCCGAAGGCGCATTTTGGACGGGGCCCGGCCGCCTCGGCGCTGGCGGCCTACGCGAAGGCACGGGGCCTCGGCCCCTCGCGCGTCGACGGCGTCTATCCCGGATACATCGCGGTTCAAGGCCCCAATTACGCCGCCGCGAAGCGGATCGGCAGGTGGCGGGCAACCGTCGAACGCGAAGCTGGCCGGACGGTCTCCTACAACGTCGGCCCGCTGTCGATGACCCGCTCCGTCCTCGTCTCGCGGCCTTTGCGGGCGGCATACGGCGGCCTTCGACGCCTGGGAATAGAACCCCTGCCCGCCGCCGCCTCGGCCGAGCTCATGGCTGCGCTCCTCGCCTGGGACCTCAAGAATCCGCGAGCCGCCGCCGAATCAGAGTCATTTCTCACGGACAAGGCGATCGACTGCGGCCTGTTCTCCTGCCCCTATGAGCCAAATGGCCTCATGGCCTTCGCCGTCGCGCTCGGCGCGGACAAAGCGCTCAAACGGGCTTGGGCGCCGAAGCGGGGTTAGGCGGTCGGCGGGCGGCAGATGCCCGCCGACCTCGCTCACACGGCCGCGGCCTGGGCCAGCTCTCTCCTGATGGCGCTCACCGACGTGGCACGCCGCCTCTTGACGCCCACAACCGAGAGTCCGAAGGCCGCCGCGGCCCACACGCCGAGGACGATCGCCGCGGCCGAGGCGGATGAAGGTCCGCCTGTGATCAGCCCGTGAAGGGCCGAAGCCGCCCCCGGCAGAGGCGTCGACCCATTGACCGCGCCGAAGAACCCGGTGTGGCTCGCGGAGGGGAGGACGACATCGAGGCTGAGGATTTGCACCGCCAAAAAGGTCAATGAGGCGATCACCCCGCCGCGGCGGGCGAAGACGGCCATGAGCGCGTCGTTGACGATCGTGAAGGCGACCGACGCAAACAGCATCATGGCGAAGGCCCCGGGTTTGTCGGCGACGTCGACGTCCCACGCCCACATCGCCGCCGCCGTCGCGACGCATTGGCCAAGGGACATGATCAGGGACGGCTTCAGCGACTCCCACGCCAGCCGGAGCGGCGTGGCCGCCTCGAATATGCGGCCGCGCTTCATCTTGCCCAGGGCGAGCACGGACATGAGCGACCCGATCCACAGGGCCGCGGCGATAGCCCCGGGGGCGAGGGAGGTGGTCGTTGAAACGTCGCCGCCGGACGAGGCGACTCCGACGGGGCTGGAAAGGGCACGGGCGTGAGCCGCAGGGTTCGGATCGGCGGGGATGCGCGAATAAGCGTCGCTCAGACCGCTGCGCAGAGAATTCGCCCCCTTGTTCAACTCCTGCGCGCCGCCGCTCAGCTGGGCGGCGCCCTGGCCGAGCTGATCGGCTCCGCCGGCGGCCGCGACGGCGTTCTTGTTGACGGCAGATGCGCCCGCGGCGATTTTGCCCGCTCCATGGTTCAAAGTCGAAGAATTGCCGGAAAGGGCCGCCAGGCCTCCGGCCAGATTCTTGTTCCCCTCGGCAACCTGGTTTGCGCCCGCGACGAGGCTGTTCCCGTTGGCGCCGGCCAGGTTCGTGCCCATCGCCCCCGCGACTTGGTCGAGGCCCTGTGAAACCGACTGCGCCCCCTGCGCGAGCTGACTGACCGAAGCCTTGAGCCCGTTGAGCTGCTGGATCATTCCGAGGGAGCCGGAGCCTCCCGTCCCGATGCGCGAGGAAACCGAAGCGGCGGCCTGCTTGACCTGGAGGGTCGCCTGCTCGGCGGCGGCGCACGCCTGGGCGTTCCCTGCGCCGCACGCCCTGATGAGGGCGACCGTTCGATCGGCCCCGGACGAAACGGATCCCATCGTCGAAGTAAGCTGGGTCAGATTCCCTTCGATTTGCGTCAGCGAGGACAAATCGATGTTCTGCACGAAGGAATTGAGCCTTTGGAGCCCGCCAGAGACCTGCGCCGCGCCGCCGACGAGGCTCCGCGGGCCGTTTCCGGCGATCGCCGCATACATCTGGTTCACGCCGGCCGTGTACCGGGAGACGTTCGCGCTCAGGCTCTGAGAGCCGGCGGAAAGCTGCTGGGCGCCCGCGGCGGCCTGGTCGACCTTCGAGGTGTAGGTCGAAACGCCGCCGGCGAGGTTTGAGGCGCCCGACGACAATTCGCCGGCTCCTCCCTGAAGCGTGTGGAGGCCGGAGGCGAGCTTTCCCGTGCCGTCGGCGAGCTCCTGGCTGCCTTGGGCGGCGTTGTGCTGCCCGTCGGCGAGCTTTTTTGCGCTGTCGGCCGCCTTGCCTATTCCGGATTTCATCGTGTTGGTCGCCTTGAGGCTCCCGTCGATGTAGGCGACAGTCAAGTTCGTGCCCAGGTCCTTCGCCGCGGCCTCCGTGACCGCCGTCGAAACGCGCCTCGTCACCGGGTTGTTGCCCGAGGATTCGATCGAGACCCGGGGGACGCCCGTGCGCCCCTTCTCAAGGACCGCCGCGGCCTGCCGCGAGAAGCCCTTGGGTATCGTGACCACGGCTTCGTATTTTCCGTTTTTCAGGCCGTCCCGCGCGGTCTCCGGGCTGACGACGTCCCAGGCGATGCGGCGCGCCTGGGAGGACTCCGACGCCGCGCCCTTCGTGAGGCTCGCGATCATTTGCCGTCCCGCAGGCAGGGTTTTGCCCGAGCTCAGCTTGGCGGGCTCGTCGAGGTTGACGACGGCGGCCTTGGCGGGATTGTCGCCGTCGACGGTCGAGGACGTGCTCGCCAAGGCGAGGAGGCCGATGATCGCCGGGAGGACGAGAACGAGGCTGAAGAACAGGGAGCGTGCTTTTTTCACGGTTTTCTCCTTATCGGATCGCAGCGCCGACGCGGTTAGACCGAGAGGCGTCCACGCGGTGTGAGGGAGGGAGGATCGTAGCCTGCGCGGAAACGCAAAGATCGGGAGGGACGGTCATGGACGCAGGCCCCGTTGCCAGGACGGTCCGCCCCTGGTCGAGCAGCTGGCGGACGCGCCCCCAGCGGCGTTTGCCCGGATCGTCGACCGTCACGACCGAGGCTCTGGCCGAGACTGGGCCGTCCCAGCTGCGCAGGGCGGTGGTCATGCCCTGGACTTGCGAGCGCCCGTCGGGCAGCGTGTGGGGGCCGATCACCGCGATTCCCGCGTCCGGCAGCAGCCTTCCCTCGACGACGGCGGAGAGCGCCCGCCGCGCCACGGCGTCCTCGCCCCTGACGACGGCCAGCTGGCCTGGCCCCACGGCGAGGCTGAGGGAGTCGACGAGCGGCTCATCTCCGTCCAGAATGGCGAGCCCTTCGAGGCGCACGGCGCTCTCGCCGTGGTCGGCGACCCACGCTTCGTGTTCGAGAGAGCGGGCGAGCCCTTCGCCTTCGACGTCGACCGCCGGAAGGGCGGCGTCCAGCCAGCGCGGGATCCACCACGCCTTCCTGCCCAAAAGCGCCATGATCGCGGGAATGAAGGTCATTCGGACGAGGAACGCGTCGGCGGCTATCCCCGCCGTCAGGGCGATGGCGATCGGTTTGATCTCGACGGAGCCGTGTGGGATAAACGCCGCGAACACCCCCGTCATGATGACAGCCGCGGCCGTCACCACTCTCGCCGATCCCACGAAGCCCTCCCGGGTGGCCAGGCCGGCGTCGCCCGTGCGGATCCACTCCTCGCGCATTCGCGAGACGAGGAACACCTGATAGTCCATCGCGAGCCCGAAGAGGATGCCGATGACCAGGATCGGCATGAAGGATATGACGGGGCCGGTTTTCGTGACGTTGAGGGCGTCCGCGAGCCACCCGTAGCCGTAGACGGCTCCGACGGCCCCCATGCCCGCGGCAAGGGAGAGAAGGAACCCGAGGGTCGCCGTCAGCGGCACGGCGATTGAGCGGAAGACGACCAGGAGGATGGCGAGCGACAGCCCCACGACGACGATCCCGAAAGGAAGGAGGGCCTGGCCGAGCTTGTCCGAAATGTCGATGGCGACCGCCGTCTTGCCCGTCACCATGACGTTGGAGATTCCGTACTGCTTCTCCCAGGAGGGCGCCAGGCCTCTGATCTCTTTGACGAGGTCGGCCGTGGCCTTGCTCTCCTGGCCGCCCGTCGGGACTATCTGGATGAAGGCGAGCGAACCGTCACGGTTGGGCGTGGCGAGGGCGACCCGCTCCACGCCGTCGAGCTTGCCGATCTTCTCGCTCAATGTCTTGACCAGGCCGACGGGATCCTGGCTCTGCACGATGTCGGCGAGCACCGCGATCGGCGCGTTGTAGCCCTCGCCGTAGGCCTTGGACACCGCGTCGTATGTGTCTCTTTCGACGGTTCCCCGGGCCGCCTGCCCGCTGTCGGGCAGAGCGGTGGCCAGATCCAACGCGGGAAGCGCCGCGACTCCCAGAGTCCCCAAGACTACGGCGACGGTTGCGGCCGGGCGCCGCGTGACGGCCCGCACCCACGCGCGGGCGATCCTGCCGCTGCGCCGCTCCTTGCGGGGCTTCGGCGAGAGCCGGCGGCCCAGAAGCCCGAGAAGCGCGGGGACGGCGGTCACCGCGACGAGGACGGCCACCGCGACCACCGCGGCCGAGGCCGCTCCCATGACCGCCAGGAATTGCAGGCCCGTGACGGCGAGGCCGCACAGCGCGACGATGACGGTCCCTCCCGCGAAGACCACGGCCGATCCCGCGGTGGCCGTCGCCCGGCCCGCCGCCGACCTGGGATCGATTCCTTCGGCCAGATACTCGCGCGCCCGCGACATGATGAACAGCGCGTAGTCGATGCCGACGGCCAGTCCAATCATGACGGCGAGCACCGGTGTGACGGAGCTGACCTCCACGAAGGACGCCGCGACGACGATTCCGAGCAGTCCGGCTCCCACCCCGATGATGGCGGAGACGATCGGCGATCCGGCTGCGAGCAGGGAGCCGAAGGTGACGAAAAGGACGATGGCGGCGATGATCACGCCGACGATTTCCGTTGCCGAAAGGGCGATTTCCGTTTTGTGTCCGACGGCGCCGCTGCGTTGGACGGTCAAGGAGGCGTCTGCGGCGCGCGCCTGGGCGACGAGCGAATTGAGCTTCTTTGAAATGGCCGCGGCCTTTGGCCCGACGTCGCCTTTGGCGTCCCCGGCGCTTTTGTCCGTCTGGACGGCCGCCAGCGCGTGTTTCCCGTCGGAGGAGACGCCGCCGGTCGCGGCGGCGAAGGGGTCCGAGACGTTCGTGACGCCGTCGATCTTCTTCGCCTCGTCCACGAAGGCTTTGATCGTCTCCTTGTGGGACTCGATCCCGTCGTCGGAGGAAAAGAGGACGGATTCGCTGACGCCGGAAGCCTGGGGCAGGCGCTCGGACAGGACGTCGACGCCCTTGATCGACTCCAATCCGTCGATTTTGTAGCTGCTGGAGAGGTTGATTCCCGTCTGCGCCACGACGACGCCGAGAAACGCAATGAGGAGCATCCAGGCGGCCAGAATGCGTTTGGCGTGGGCGGCGCAGAAATTCCCGAGCCGATAGAGCGAAGAAGACATAAGCGGTCCTGCAATCTCAATTCATTTATGTACTGAATGCGGTACAAAAGTGTACTGGAATCTCGGTCCGAGGGGTCGCCGTCGCTGTGTGAACGTGGACACGTCGCGCGCGGCGACTTTGGGCTCGCTAGTCTGTCCCGAACCGGCGCGAGGCGATAAGCTGGACAAAGGCAGGGCTTGGAAAGTTGAGCTTAGAGGGAAACGCTCGGAAGGGGATGTGCTCTTGTGCGCTGAAAGGCCGCTTCGCAAACGCGAGAATACGCGTGCGCGCCTCATTGAGGCAGCGACCTCCGTTTTCGTCGAGAAAGGATTTGCGGGCGCGAAGATCGATGACGTCGTCCGCGCCGCCGGCTTCACCCGAGGAGCCTTCTATTCGAATTACTCCTCGATGGAAGACCTGCTGGGAGAGGCGGTGCTCGCCCACGGGCGCCGCATACTGACCCGCTTTCGCGAGACCATCGATTCGTCTTGGGACCCTTCCGTCGACGGGCTCATGGAGGTCCTGGAAGCCATGCGCGCCGACGGGCGGACGATGTACATCCTCACCTCGGAGCTCAATCTCTACGCGATGCGCCACCCGAAGACGTACAGCAAGTTCGAGGACTATCACATCGGGTTGAACCGGGAAGTGTACAAGTTGGTCGAGAGCATTTTGGCCAAGATCGGCCGCGAGCCGACGACGGACATCGACAGGGTGTCGAGCGCGCTCGTCTCGGCGTTCCTCGACGGCGTCTCATACGACTTCATGCGCTGCACGGAATCTGAGGATTCGACGGTTCTGCACTCCCTCATCGAGGCTATCCTGTACGGCATGAGCAGGCCGATCGACGGGTCCTCCGAACCAATTTCGAAGGAGTGAATCCGACGAGGGCGACGGGTCAATCCACGGAGGCAGTGAGCCAATCCGATGTGAGCGATTGCCACAGCGCCGTATCCGAGGAGCGGGAGAGCCGGAAGCCGTGGACGGCGACTGCGGCCGTGAGCCCGGGCGCCTGCCCGACCACGAAGGCCTGCTCGACCACGAAGGCACCGCGGAAGGCGTCGGCGTAGAACTGGGCCGCCTCGGCGTCGTTGCACCAGACGGAGGGGAGACTGACTGATCCACGTGGGCACCGTATTGGTTGCGTCTGGTAGGTCAGCTCTCGCGCTTCGGGGTCTGTTCTCGCACCACGAAGGCTTATTCCGCGTTTGGCCGGCAAGCGGGCTGGCAAGCTGGATTGTTAAGGCGACAGAGCGGGCACGCCAGCGGGATCTAAATCGAAGGCGGCGAGGAAATGGAGCGAGTGACGGGAATCGAACCCGCGTAGCCTGCTTGGAAGGCAGGGGCTCTACCATTGAGCTACACTCGCGTGCTCAATGAGGATAGCAGGTTGCGCGGGGCAGTGCCACGCATGGAAGTGTGGCGTGCGTCGTGCCGCCGGGGCGGTCTTTTCGCGCGTGCGCGGGGCGTTGTTCGCGTCCGCCTCGTCGATCGAAAATTGCAGCGGCCTTTTCACGCATGCGCCGGGGCGCGCGGGTGCTGCCGCGTCGGCGCGCCTTCGGCTTCGCGCGCATGCGCGGCGGCTTCCGTTGCATTAAGATGGGGCGAGTCCGGCAGGGCGCCGGGGTATGGCGCAGTTGGTAGCGCGCCCGCTTTGGGAGCGGGAGGCCGTGGGTTCAAGTCCCGCTACCCCGACAGGCGGTTGGGCGACGGAGGTCGCCACTCATCCTCGTTCTTTTTAGGCGCACCTGTCTCCCCAAGATCCGCCGGGGCATGTTCGACGGCGGCTGATAGCATGCACGCATGGCCGTAGACGTCGAACCTTTTTCGCTTGTCGATCCGAGCGGATGGGAGGAGTTTGTTCGCTTCATGACGGCGAACGCATTTCCCTTCCACATGAACCCGTCGCCCACTCGCGAGGGCCTTGAGTCACGCAGGGAGGAAGGCGATTTCGACGGCCCAGATAATGCGGTTTTCGCCGCTCGGGTTCGGGGCGAGCTTATCGGCTTCGTCGTCGTCGAAGACCTTGAAAGCATCGCGCCGCTATTCGACATTCGCCTCGCGAACCAAGCGCGAGGAAAGGGGATGGGGACGGAGACGGTCCGGGAGCTCGTGCGCTATTTGTTCCAGAACTATCCGAACATCGTGCGCATCGAAGGGCAGACGCGTGAGGACAACGTGGCCATGCGCAAGGCTTTCCTCCGCAGCGGTTTCGTCAAGGAGGCGCACTATCGAAAGGCATGGCCGACGGCGGAAGGGCCGCTACGCGACGCCGTCGCCTACGGTTTGCTTCGTTCGGATTTTGAAACCGGTCAGACGACGCAGCTCGTGTGGGACGAGCCCTGACGCGCGGCTCCCGCGGGCCTCTGGATGCGCACGCCCTGTCGGCGGCGGGGCGTTTTTCTGATGATGGCAAATTCCGCTGTTTCACGGATGAGAATTTTGCCGGTGAGCCGAGCGGCGGCGGGTGGAACGCGAGCACAGTGAAGCTAGGGGCGGGCGGTGATCGCGATCTCCCGCCACGGCGGAGGTTCCCCCGGTGGTCGACGGTGCGCGTTGAAGACGGGTGACCGTGATCTCCCGCCCCGGCGGAGTTTCGCCTTCACCTCGCCCGACGGCGCGGTAATAAAAGTGCGGAGGCGCGGAACGTGACAACCGGGGTTTCGAGAGGCTCCCTGAGAAGATCGAGAGGCTTTCTGAGAAGATTCAGTCCTCCTCAGTCCTCCGATTTTCGGGAATCCTCTTCTTCTGTTGACGGCTGGTAGGAGGCATCGTGAAAAGGGGTCTCGGGCAGGGCCAGGGAATCGGGCCTCGTCAGGTCTTCCTCGGGCCGATCCGAATCGCCCTTGAAGTTGTAGCGGGCGTCCGCCTCGGCTTCCGCAACCGCTTGGGCTTCCGCCACGGCGATCGCCTGGGCCTCGGCCTGCACTTGATAAGCCTCCCACTCCTGAGGGAAGGTTTCGTTCAGATACTCGAAGAACTGTGTGCCGGTGGAGATCGCGCAGGCAATGTGCTGGCTGATTTGGGCGTCGGTGACCCCGTGTTCGTAGTCCACGGAATGCTCGGTCATGATGACCACTTCGTTGACATCGTTGGCCACCGCGTAAGTCTTGGGCCAAATCGTGTGGATGTTCCACTCGTTGCAGGCCTGAATGGCCTCTCCCAGGCGGTCCGTCGACAACGAGGCGTACCAGCGGCCTTGGACGCGCAGGTACTCGTCCGACTCGCCTCCGATGAGGAAGAAAAACCCGCCATGCTCCCAGCCTGCGGCCAGGTCGTTGTCCGAATCGTAGGCGTAGATGATCTTGTCGCGTTCCAGCGCGGCAACGATGCGTTCCTGGGAAAGAGGCGCGAGCGTCGCTGCGCCGTCGTTCTCGACGAAGGCCATGATGCTGTCTCCTTTAAGACGATGCTGAGTTCTACTCGACATCGTACGTCCGGGGGCCGCCCCGAGGCGAGTGCCGTCTCGCTCTTGCGGCTCCGGGCGTACGCTCTCGCAGCTTCGGTTGCTCGCTCTCGCAGCTTCGGTTGCTCGCTCTCGCAGCTGCGCGCGGCTCGCACTTGAAACGCAGGCAACCCGCGAAAATCCATCGTTGGGGAGCGGTTCCCATTTTCCTATTGTGAAAGATGGGGTGTGTTAGCGTGGAAAGCATAAAGAGCCGTTCTGCAAGAAGGCCAAGCCGTTGTCATCTCAGTAGCTGCCGCGAGGCTGTCACGCACTATGCCCCGCGCTTGCCGTCGATGAGGGCTTGGATCGAGACGGCTAGGGATCTAAAAGGAGATACAGTCATGCGTAAATCACGCTATATTGCGGCAATTATGGCGGTGTGTGCGAGCTTCACGCTCGTGTCATGCAGCAGTGATGCGTCCAACGAAAAGGCCGCGAAAACCAATCCACAGGTCGAGAAGGCCAAATCCGAAGCGGTCGACAATGCAGGGGGCGAGCCCGTCTCCTCGAACGCGAAACTCCCCGTCATCGCCTCGCGCAACGCCGGAGATGGCCTGCGAATCGATCTCAACGAGGTGACGACCTCCAGCGCGGCGACGACAGTCGTTTTCACGGCGGTCAACACCAAGAAATCCGGCGAGGAGCTAGACATTGGGGGACATTTCGACGACGGCACGTACCGGGTGCCGGTGAATGACAAGGGGCGTACCAAGGACGGGGGGTATCACCTGTGGCACACGACCGACGGTGTGAAACTCATCGAAGGGAAACACGCGAAGGTCTACCGCGCCGCCTACGACGCCTCAGGGGACTGCCTGTGCTCCACGAAGCTTAACAATGTCTCGGTCAAAGGCGGTGAGTCCGTCGTTCTCCAGACGATCTTCGCGGGGCTTCCGAAGGACGTGACGACCGTCGACGTGACGATCCCCGAGGCCGGAGTGTTCACGAAGGTCAAGGTGTCGCGATGAGCGTCCGGCGGCCGGCAACGTGCGGAGCCTTACTCGCGATCGGACTTGCCGTGGCGGGCTCATTCGGGGCCCGCGCCGCGGCCGACCCGAGCTCGGAATCCTCCGCGAGCCCGTCTGCGAGCGGCCCTAAACAAATTATCGTTCCCCTCGGAGGAAAGAGTTTCAAGAACATGGCGGCGCCGGTCCTCGGCGCGGATGAGCTGAACGCGCCGGTTCTCGATTACTACGCCCCGATCGGATCGGCCGACGGCGCGGAGACGACGGTCGAAGGCGAGGGAAAGACGACCACCACGCTCTCCTCCGACGTGAACTTCGAGGTCGATTCCGCGAACCTGACCCCGCGGGCGCGCGAGGTGCTCGACGGCCTCGTGTCCAAGTGGCGGAAGAAGAAGCCGAAGGAGATCTCGATCACCGGCCACACCGATTCCGTCGCCGACGACGACCACAACCAGAAGTTGTCCGAGGATCGCGCCAAGGCGGTGCGCAGCTACGTTGCGCCGAAAGTCTCCGGCGTCTCCATCGAGGTTGAGGGAAAGGGGGAGAAGGAGCCCGTCGCCTCCGAAACCAACGAGGACGGCTCTCCGAGCGAGGCCGGCAAAGCGGCGAATCGCCGCGTAGTCATCGTCTCCAAATGAAAGGGATATTTTAATCGAGCATCCCTCCCCTCGCAAAGGGGAGGGACATCCCTTCACAATGGACTCAAGAAGAGAGATCATTAAACCAAGGCGGTGGTGAGGGAGTCGAAGCACGCATCTCGACCCTCTTCCCAACGCCGTATATGTCCATACGACGAAGGAGAAACATCGATGAAGAAAAGGCACCTGACACTGGCCGCGACGCTGTGCGCGGCCTCCATGGTGTTCCCGGGCGGACCCGCCAACGCGAGCTCGCCCGCAGACGACGGCCATTCCGACGGGTCCGGCACGTGGGGGAGCCTGCTGGACACCCTTCCCGCAAGGGAAAACTTCGACGGCGCACGCACCTTCGAATGGGCAGGCCAGAAATGGTATGCACGCGACACTGGCTGGAAGCCCGGCGGTCCGATCAAGAGCGGCGAGTGGAACAAGGACCAGGCCCACGTCGAAGGCGGCAGCCTCTATCTGTCCGCGAGGTACAACAACAAAAGTAAGAAGATGGCGGGCTCCGAGGTCGTCAGTTCGCAGACGGTGGGCTATGGCGACTACCACTTCGCCTTCGAGACGGGAACCACCCAGTTCGACGAGCACGCCATTTTCGGAGCATTCACCTACGACTGGGACGAGCAGGCAAAGGAGGGATTCACCGAAATCGACCTGATCGAATCGTCGAGGTGGAGCGAGAAGGGCGCCAAGATCCACAACAAGTTCACTTACTATCAGGACAACGGCGGCCGCAAGCACAACATTGACGACCACGTTGTCGCTCAAGAGGGAATCTACAAGTTCCAGGTGGACGTCAAGTGGGAAAAGGGAAAGATCACCTGGAAGCTGTGGGACGGCAACCACAGCAGGCTCCTTCACAGCGGCAGCCTCACCGAGGGCGTGCCCGTGCCCACGAAGACCACGCGCATGCACATGAACGCCTGGTGCCACGGGCTCAAGGCTGAGAACGAAAAGTCTAAGGACTTCTCCGTCAAGGTCAGCGACTACAAGTACACGCCTGCTAAGTAGCTTCGCGGCGGCTTCGCGATGACGTCGCGAACGGAAAACGTAGGGAATGGAAAAGCATGCGGCGGACCCGCGCTGGAAAGCGCGGGTCCGCCGTTTCAGTCGAGAGGGGCTCGCCGCCTCGTAAGCGCGGCGCAGCGGGTTGCGGACGGGACGGACGACGTCGGCGCCGCGCCCCCGCCGACGTGCAGTCCACAGCCATGTGGAATCGGCATTCCGCGCCGGTTCCAAGAATCGCCCGGGCGGCCGCGGCCGCCCCTTACGCTTGGAGAATTAGTGAAGAGCTCCGTCGAGAATCTCGATCCCACCAAGGTCAAGCTGACCGTTGAGGTGCCGTTCGAGGAGTTCAAACCCGCCATCGATACGGCAGCCAAGGAGATCGGCAAGCAGGTCAACATCCCCGGCTTCCGGCGCGGCCACATTCCGGCCCGCGTCATTGAAGCCCAGTTCGGACGCGGCGTCATCGTCGAGGAGGCGGTCAACAGCTCGCTCGACCGCTATTACGGCGCCGCTGTCGAAGAGAATTCGCTTCACCCCATGTCCCGCCCGGAGGTCGATGTCACCTCTGTTCCCGCAGAGAAAGGCTCTACCGAGGATCTCGTCTTCACCGTGACCGTCGAGGTGCGCCCCGAGATCGCCATTCCGGATCCTTCCTCGTTCACGATTGCCGTCGACGCCGTGGAGGTCGGCGAGGAGGACGTCGAGGAGCGTCTCACCGCTTTGCGCGAGCGTTTCGGCACTCTCAAGGCAGTTGAGCGCGCAGCGAAGGACGGCGATTACGTCACGGTCGACATGGTCGCGAAGATCGACGGCGGGGAGGTCGACTCGGTCTCCGGAGTCTCCTACAAGATCGGCTCGGGCACGATGGTCGATGGCATCGACGCCGCCCTCACCGGCTTGAAAGCAGGGGAATCCGCGACGTTCACGACCGAGCTGGCCGGCGGCGAGCACGAGGGCGAGGAAGCCGAAGTGACCGTTGTCGCCAACGACGTCAAAGAATCCGAGCTCCCGGAGGCCGACGACGATTTTGCCCAGCTCGCTTCCGAATTCGACACCATTGAGGAGCTGCGCGAGGATTTGCGCGGCGAAGTTGCGAAGGCCAAAGCCTCCGCCCAGGTTTACGCGGCGCGAGACCTTTTGAGCGAGAAGTTGCGCGACGCCGTCGACGTCCCGCTGCCCAAGGGGGCGCTCGAGGAGGAAGTCGTCCGCCACCTCGAGATGGAGGGCAAGGAGCTCGGCGACGAGCACGAGCCCGAGGCGCGCGCGGAGTCCGAGCGCCTCATGCGCGACCAACTGCTTCTCGATGTCCTCGCCGAGGCCTTCGCCATCGACATCGAGCAAAACGAGCTCTTCAGCTTCATGGTTCAGCAGGCGCAGGCTTACGGCATGGATCCCAATGAGTTCATCCAGGCCGCCGCTCAGGCGAACCAGGTCAGCTCGTTCGCGGCCGAGCTCGCGCGCGGCAAGGCGCTGATCGCCTATCTCCGCCTCGTCGACGTCGTCGATTCCAACGGCGAGGCGGTCGACGTCGCCGCCGTCGTCGGCGAAGCCCCCGAGGGCCAGCCGACCCCCGAGTTCGGTGGAAAAGCCTCCAAGGCCCCGGAGCCTTTCGACCCGGCTTCGGCGAAAATCGACGATGTGCTCGCCTACGTCGCAACGGCGGACGACGCCGAGAAGGCGCGCATCGTCGAGGCCGAGAAGGCGGGCAAGGCTCGCAAGACGCTGCTCGAAAAGCTCGAAGGCTGACTCTTCGGGGACGGAGTTTAGGCTCCGTCCCCGAAGGCCATGCGCCTACAGCGAAAAGGCTCCATCCGGCGGTGAATCGAGGGCCGCGACCGGCTATCGTCGAGGGGTAACAACGGCCGGGAACCACCCGGATGAGGAAGGACGACGCGTGAGCACTACGCCCGCTATGAAGGGACAGACGCCGCAGCACGGCAGTCTGGAGGAGTCTGTCTACAACCGGCTCCTCAAGGAGCGAATCATCTGGCTTGGCGAGGAAGTCCGCGAGGACAACGCGAACATCATCTGCGCCCAGATGCTGCTTTTGGCCGCCGAGGACCCGGAGAAGGACATTTACCTTTACATCAATTCCCCCGGCGGCTCGGTGACCGCAGGCATGGCGATCTACGACACCATGCAGTTCATCCAGCCCGACGTGGTGACGGTGGGCATGGGAATGGCGGCGTCGATGGGCCAGTTCCTTCTGTCGGCTGGGGCGAAAGGGAAGCGGTACATCACGCCCCACGCCCGCGTGCTCTTGCACCAGCCGCTCGGAGGCGCCGGCGGAACGGCCACGGACATTCGCATCAACGCCGATCTCATTTTGCAGATGAAGAGGGAGCTCGCCGAAATCACCGCCGAGGCCACGGGAAAGACGCCCGAGCAGGTCATCGAAGACGGCGACCGCGACCATTGGTTCAACGCGCAAGAGGCCCTCGAATACGGTTTCGTCGACCGCATAGTCTCCAGCGCCAATGCCATCGGCGGATCGAACGAGGAATGAGAGTCCAGCGAGGAATGAGGATCGACGGAGAAATGAGCAATATGAACTCTCCACACTTTTCGGGCTTGGCGCCGGCCATGCCGTCCGCCCGTTACGTCCTGCCCAATTTCGAGGAGCGCACGCCCTACGGGTACAAGAGGCAGGATCCGTACGCCAAGCTTTTCGAGGACCGAATCATCTTTCTCGGCGTCCAGGTCGATGACGCGTCCGCTGACGACATCATGGCTCAGCTTCTCGTCCTTGAGTCCCAGGACCCCGATTCGCCCATCACGATGTACATCAATTCGCCGGGCGGATCCTTCACGGCGCTGACCGCGATTTACGACACGATGCAGTACATCAAGCCGCAGATACAGACGGTGTGCCTGGGCCAGGCGGCGTCGGCCGCGGCCGTTTTGCTCGCAGCGGGCTCGCCCGGGCGGCGCCTCGCGCTGCCGAATGCGCGCGTTCTCATACATGAGCCCGCCATGGAGGGAATGCAGGGGCAGGCATCGGACATCGCGATCGTCGCCGACGAGCTCGAGCGGATGAACAATTGGCTGTGCGACACGCTTTCGCATCATTCCGGCAAGCCCGCCGACGAGATCAAAAACGACATCAAGCGAGACAAGATTCTCACCGCCAACGAGGCCAAAGAGTACGGACTGGTCGATCAGGTCCTCACCTCGCGCAAGGCGCCGTCGGGAAGCTGACTGTCTCTAAATCCTCGCCGAGAAGCGAGAGGGCTCGAACTTCTGCCCTTCGCTTCTCGGCGTATCCTTTCCACACGGCGGCAATCCCGTGATAGCCTCACCTAGCGAGGTATCACGATAGCCTCGACACATATGGAGGAGTTTGGATGGCACGCACCGTAGACGCGGCGGACACTCTCAAGTGCTCGTTCTGTCAGAAAAGTCAGCGGCAGGTGAGGAAGCTCATCACGGGATCCGGCGTCTATATATGCAATGAATGCGTCGATCTGTGCAACGACATCATCGCCGAGGAGCTCGCACAGGACGAAAGCTCGGATTTTTCGCTTGATGCGCTGCCAAAGCCCAGGGAGATTTACGAGTTTCTCAATGAGTACGTCATCGGGCAGGATACGGCGAAGCGGACGCTCGCCGTCGCGGTGTACAACCACTATAAGCGCATCCGCGCCCAGGGCGGGCCGAAGCGCTCCCAAGACGAAGAGGTCCAGATCGGAAAATCCAATATTCTGCTTCTCGGACCGACAGGCACCGGAAAGACGTATCTGGCTCAGTCCCTCGCCCGAATGCTCGACGTTCCATTCGCCATAGCCGACGCCACGGCGCTGACCGAGGCCGGATATGTGGGCGAAGACGTCGAGAATATACTCCTCAAACTCATTCAGGCCGCCGACGACGACGTCAAGCGGGCCGAGGTCGGCATCATCTACATTGACGAGATCGACAAAATCTCACGCAAATCCGAGAATCCTTCGATCACCCGGGACGTTTCGGGCGAGGGCGTGCAGCAGGCCCTTCTCAAAATCATCGAGGGAACCGTAGCCTCGGTGCCGCCGCAGGGAGGGCGGAAGCATCCGCAGCAGGAGTACCTGCAACTGGACACGTCGAACATCCTCTTCATCTGCGCGGGCGCCTTTGCGGGAATGGAAGAGATCATCTCCTCTCGCACGGGCAGGCGCGGGATCGGCTTCGGTTCGGAGCTGCACATCGCCGACAACGGGGCCGAGGTGCTGAGCGAGGCCACGCCGGAGGACCTTCACAAGTTCGGGCTGATTCCTGAGCTTGTGGGGCGCCTGCCTGTCGTCGCTGCTACGGAGGAGCTGACCGAAGGCGATCTCATCCGCATCCTCACCGAGCCGAAGAACGCCCTTGTGCGCCAGTATGAGCGGATGTTCGAACTCGACGGGGTTCGGCTCCAAATCGACGGCGAAGCCCTGCACGAGATCGCGCGCGAAGCCATCGCGCGGGGGACGGGCGCACGCGGCCTTCGCTCTATTATGGAGAGCCTGCTCAAAGAAGCGATGTTCGAGGTCCCCTCGCGCAGCGACGTCGAGAAGATCGTTTTCGACGCCGCCGCGGTCAAGGGAGGCGGAGAGCCCACGCTCGTGCTCAAGAAGGCAAAGAGCGCCTGATGGAGATCTCAGACGACGAAGCGCGTGAGCTTCTGAAGGGGCATCGCCGAACGATTGACAACCTTGACGCCGCACTCGTCCACATTCTTGCGGAGCGTTTCCGCTGCACGCAGCAAGTCGGCAGACTCAAAGCCATGAACTCGATGCCGCCTTCGGATCCCGAGCGTGAGGAGCAGCAGATCCGCCGCCTGAGAAAGCTGGCGGCGGACGCCGGGCTCGACCCGGTTTTCGCCGAGAAGTTCCTCCGCTTCGTCGTCTCCGAGGTGATCCGCCACCACGAGCGGATCGCCGACGAGCTCTTCCACTAGCCCGCCGTGTAGATCCGCTCGATCTCCTCGTTGAAGTCTCGGATCACCGATGCGCGCTTGACCTTCATCGACGGCGTCATATACCCGTTGGCGACCGTGAAGTCGATGGGGAGGATCCTGAACTTGCGGATCGACTCGGCCCGGGAGACCGAATCGTTCGCGCGTTTGATCGCCCTGTCGATCGCGGCGAGAACCTGAGGGTCCTCGGCCGCCTCGCTCGCGCTCATTTCTGGAAGCCCGTGGTTTCTCAGCCAACCGGGCAGCATCTCGGAGTCCAACGTGACGAGGGCTCCAATAAAGGGCTTCTGGTCGCCGACGACGACCACCTGGGAAATCAGCGGATGGCCCCGCAGCCTGTCCTCGAGGACGGCGGGGGCGACGTTCTTGCCGCCGGCTGTGACGATCAGCTCCTTCTTGCGGCCGGTGATGAAGATGAATCCGTCGTCGTCGATCTCGCCCAAATCGCCGGTGCGGAACCACCCGTCTTCCGTGAAAGCGGCGGCCGTCGCCTCGGGGTTGTTGTTGTATCCGACGAAGATGTGGTCGCCTTTGCTGAGGATTTCGCCGTCGTCGTCCACGGACACATAGCAGCCGGGGTAGGCGGGGCCCACCGAGCCGATGCGCATGAAACGCGGAGTGTTGACGGAGGTCGGCGCGGACGTTTCGGTCAGCCCGTAGCCTTCGTAGACCTTGATGCCGACGCCGCGGAAGAAGTGGCCGAGGCGCGCTCCAAGCGGCGCGCCGCCTGAAATGCTGTTGCGCAGATTCCCTCCGAGGATCGAGCGGATCGAGGAGTAGACCAGGCGCTCGCCCAGGCGGTGCTCGGCCTTGAGGGCAAGCGAAGGCCCGCCCGGTTTGTCGAGCCCGCGCGAGTATTCGATCGCGACCTTGGCGAAGTGCCTGAAAAGCTTGAGTTTGAGGCCCTTGCCGGCCTTGGCGTCCGCCGCGTTGTAGATCTTTTCAAAGATCCGCGGGACGGCCAGGATATAGGTCGGACGGAAACTCTGGACGTCGGACACCAGGTTCTTGGCGTCCGGTGCGAACCCGGTGATGTTGCCCGAGTACATTGACATCAGGCAAATGAAGCGCGCGAAGACGTGAGCCATGGGAAGAGCCAGGAGGCTGCGCTGCATTCCGCCGATGATCTGCGAAAGGCTGTCGTCCAGGGGGCCGTTGATGGCCACGTGGAGGAGGTTGCGATGGCTCAGGCGCGCGCCCTTGGGAAGGCCGGTTGTGCCGGACGTGTAAATGATCGTGGCGAGGTCGTCGGCTGTGGTCGCGTCGATCCTCCGGTCGATCTCGGGATCGAACGCGAGGGAGCCCTTGGCTGAGATCTTTTCGACGGCGTTCTCCTCGATGACGTGGATCGCCTCGAAATGGTCCAGCTCTGAGAGCAGGGGAGCGAGGACGTCGCGGATCTGGGGGGTCTCCGCAATCGCCATTCTGCACTGCGAGTCTTTGACGATCCATCTGGCCTGATCGGTCGAATCGGTTTCGTAAATGGGGATGAGCTGCGCGCCCACGGCCCACGTCGCCTGATCGAAAAGTGCGAACTCGTATCGTGAATGGCTCATGATCGCGATATGGTCGTTGGGTTCGACGCCGAGGGCGAGCAGACCGCGCGCGAGCGCGCGAACTTCGGCGTAAAACTGGCGCCATGTCACTGGAACCCAGGTGTTGATGGAGGATTTGCGCTCAAATACGATCTGTTCGGCGCGATCGTGTGCGTGATTGCGCATGACCCACGGAATGGACATCGATTCGGTGATCGTGATCTTTCCGGCGCGATAGGCGGCCCGGCGGCCGTCGATTTCGACAACGTTGCTCATAGCATCCTTTCTACCCATCAGTAGGATAGCGGACTGTCGGGAAGTTTGCTTCCAGCCTAGCGAAGATGAGGCTATTTGGCGGGCCCTTGCTTCTCAAGCCTTCTGTGCCGAGGCGGGCTTCTTAGGCTCTGGCGGGTCCAGCTGATAGGAGACGACCGCCACCGGCGCATCGCCCTCCACCGAGCGGGCGCTGAGATCGCCGCGGACGTGCGCTGCTCGCACGAGATCGGCGTGCACCGCGTCAAGCCGGGCGCGGTCGGCCTCGGCCACCTCGATGGAGACCGCGGCGTACGTCGTGCGCTGGGAGACCTTGTTCTCCGACTTCACTTTCCGCAGTGCGGTCAAAGCCTCGCCCGCGACCCGCAGAATCTCGGCGTCCGCGCCCGCGGCCGCGGCGCGCAAGGGCTCCGAGCTCGGCCAAGCGGCGCGATGGACCGAGCCCGTGCGGAACCAGCTCCACACTTCCTCCGTGGCGTAGGGAATGAACGGCGCAAGGAGCCGCAGGAAAACGTCCACGGCCACGTTGAGGGCAACCCGTGCGGATCGCGCCGAAGGGTCCTCCGAGTAGGCGCGGTCCTTCACGAGCTCCAGATAATCGTCGCAGAAGGACCAGAAGCAGGACTCGGCAAGTTCGAGCGCGCGGGTGTGGTCGTAGGCGTCGAAGGAGGCGGTCGCCTCATCGACGACGTCGGCGAGGCCCGCGAGGACGGCGCGGTCCGCCGGCTCGGTCACGGCGGCGACGTCGACGTCCGCAGGCGCCCCCTCGCCGCCCATCGACAGGGCGAACTTCGAGGCGTTGAGAACCTTCATCGCCAGACGGCGCCCGATCTTCATCTGCTGTTCGTCGAAGGTCGCGTCCACGCCCAGGCGCGCGCTCGCGGCCCAGTAGCGCACCGCGTCCGACCCGTGCTTTTCGAGCAGGGCCATAGGGGTTACCACATTGCCCTTGGACTTGGACATCTTCTTCCGGTCGGGATCCAGGATCCACCCGGAGATCGCGGCGTGCCTCCAGGGGTTCTCCCCGAACTCCAGGTGGGCGCGCACCATCGAGGAGAAAAGCCACGTGCGGATGATGTCCTGGCCCTGCGGGCGCACGTCCATCGGGTAGACGCGCGAGAACAGGTCCTCGTCGGTCAGCCAGCCGCCCGCGATCTGGGGGCTGAGAGAGGACGTGGCCCACGTGTCCATGATGTCGATCTCGCCGACGAAGCCTCCCGGCTCGCCGCGCTGATCCTCGCTGAAGCCTTCGGGGACGTCCGACGAGGGGTCGACGGGCAGGCGCTCGACGTCGGGCACGATGACGTCGTCGTAGTCGACTTCCCCGGACTCGCGCACCCGATACCACAGCGGGATCGGCACGCCGAAAAAGCGCTGGCGGGAGATGAGCCAGTCGGTGTTGAGGCCGCCGACCCAGTTGTCGTAGCGCACGTGCATGAAATCGGGGTGGAAGGCGAGCTCGTTTCCGGCCGCGATGAGGTTCTCGCGCAGCTGCCTGCCGTTGGCTTCGGTGTGGTCGCGCCCGCCGTTGCGGATGTACCACTGGCGCGACGTGACGATCTCCAGCGGCTTGTCGCCCTTCTCAAAGAAATTCGTCATGCGGGAGGTGGACTTGGGCTCGCCGAGCATCTCGCCGCTGTCGGTCAGCGCCTCGACGAGCGCCTTCCGGGCGGAGAAAGCCGTTTTCCCGGCCATGGCCTCGTAGGCGGCGACGCCGCGTTCGGACGCAATCCACTCCGGCGTCTGCGCGACGATGCGGCCGTCTTTGCCGAGCACCGAACGCATGGGCAGGTCCAGCTCGCGCCACCACACGACGTCGGTCAGATCGCCAAAGGTGCAGCACATGGCGATTCCCGCGCCCTTATCAGCTTCGGCCGCAGGGTGGGCGAGGACGGGAAGCTCGACGTCGAAGATCGGGGACGTCACGGTTGTGCCGAAGAGGTGGCTGTAGCGTTCGTCGTCGGGGTGCGCGATGAGGGCGACGCAGGCGGGAAGCAGCTCCGGCCGCGTGGTTTCGATGACGACGTCGCCGCCCTCGCCGTGGAACGCGAGCGAGTGATAGGCGCCGGGGTACTCGCGGGCCTCCAGCTCCGCCTGGGCGACGGCCGTTTGGAAGGTCACGTCCCACAGCCCGGGAGCCTGAGCCTGATAGGCCTCGCCGCGTTCGAGGTTCCGCAGGAACCCAGCCTGGGCGATCTTCTGGGCCTTCGCTCCGATCGTCTGATAGTGCTGGCTCCAATCGACCGAGAGGCCCAGGTAGCGCCAGAGCGCCTCGAACTGCGCCTCGTCCTCCTCGGTCAGCTTCCAGCACAGCTCAATGAAATTGCGCCGCGAGATCGGTGCCTGGTCGGCGTATTTGATCGACTTGCCGTCGCCGCCGTCGTGAGGAGGGACGAAATCGGGGTCGTAGGGCAGCGACGGGTCGCAGCGCACGCCGTAGTAGTTCTGCACGCGCCGCTCGGTGGGCAGGCCGTTGTCGTCCCAGCCCATCGGGTAAAAGACCGACTTGCCGCGCATACGCTGGTAGCGCGCCATCGTGTCGGTGTGAGTGTAGGAGAAGACGTGGCCCACGTGCAGGGAACCGGACACGGTGGGCGGGGGAGTGTCGATCGAGTAGACGTTCTCGCGGGTCGCGGTGCGGTCGAAGGCGTACGTGCCGTCTTCTTGCCAGCGCCTTCCCCAGCGGTTTTCGAGGCCCTCGAGGCTGGCCTTGCCGGGAACCTCCACGCGCTCGCGAAGCTCGCCCCCGAGATTGGCCGCCTTGAATTCGTCTGTCGATTTCGTCATAGGCTCTATTCTTCCATGAACGGTTGAACTTGGCGCATGTGAGGGCTGTTGGCGGCGCGCGTTGTTCGCCACGTCGCGGGAGCCTCGAGGGGCGGGACGGCAATCGGTCCGCGGTGGAAGTTCAAGGTCTTCTCTCGTAGAAATACTTCATTACCCACACTCTTTCGGTGATTCTACAAAGTTAGATAATTCCGATATTTCTCTTAGAAATAAAGCTATTGACTTACCTAGCGAGAATTGAGAGTATTGCGTCATAAGAAGAAATACTTCTGCATTTACAGAACTAGAGAACTGGAGTCGCCTCCGATGCTCCGCTACTTCACTGTGGCCAACTGGAAGTCGGTCTACGAGCCCGTGGAATTCTCGTTAGTGGCAACGCAGGAAAGGCAGCACGGCGAACGCCTCTCTCGTGTTGGGCGCTCGCGGGTTCTGCCCGTCGCGACCATCTATGGTGCCAACGCCTCCGGCAAATCGGTGTTTATCGACGCCCTTGCCGCGCTTCAGGAGATCGTTCTCAAAGCGCGAAATGCGGATGACGAGCTTCCTATTGTTCCTCATCTGTCGCGAGGGGCCGACGAGCCGACAAAGTTCGAGATTGAGTTCTCCGTTGAGCTTGACGCTTCAAACGGAAAGAGGCGTGAGGAGACGCTGATCTACGAACTCCGCGTCGATAGTGAGAAGGTGCTTGAAGAATCGCTTCTTCGGGTGCGTTCTCAGAACGAGGTCGTCATATTCGAGCGTGAAGACGACAGAATCGAACTCTATGAGGAGCTGGAGGGGGACGACGTCGCCGAAGCGCTCGCGAAGACGGTGGTCATCAGGCCGAATGCAACGTTCCTTGGGGAGCTGGGCGACCGATACGCCTCTAAGCCGCAGGAGAACCTCATTGCGGTCGCACGCAACTGGTTTGCTGAAAAGCTGCGCGTCATCGGGCCTCGTTCGAGTGCAATGGAACTGCCGTTGCGCGTCCTCGCCGATGACAGTTTCGCGCAGACTATCGGCGAATTGCTCTCGTGGGCGGACACCGGGATCGCGGATGTCGGCTTTGAGGAGATCCCCCGTCGTGCGTTGGGAATCCCGTCACGTATCGAGGAACGCATAAGGAAAGATCTCGCTTCCGAAGGGGGGAAATTCCTTGTTGGCACCAGATTCGATAGAGATCAGGTTGTTCTCGAGTTGGACGATTCCGGCCAATTGAAGGCTCAAAGACTCGTCGCGGTCCATCATGACCCAAATGGAAAGGAGTTCACTCTTGGTTTTGGCGATGAATCCGATGGAACTGTCCGTTTTCTCAACCTTCTACATATGTTGATTCAGCTTCGGGATTCTAAAAGCGATGTTGTCTTCGTTGTAGACGAGATTGAGAATTCCATGCATCCGAAGCTGACCGAAGCTCTTATTCGCTCGTTTTTTGGCAGTTTGTCAACGGACGGAGTCAGCCGCAGACAGCTCGTCTTCTCGACGCATGAGCTGCAGCTCTTGCGCTCGGACCTTCTGCGCCGCGACGAGATATGGCTGGCGGACAAAGACGACGCGCAAACACGGCTGACGCGATTGTCCGAATTTTCGGAGGACGGAGTTCGTAAAGATGCGGATTGGCTGGGCTTCTACATGTCCGGCAGGCTCGGCGGCGTTCCCAGGGTGTGACAATTTTATAGGAAGCAAACATGGCGAAGAAGTCTAAGGTCCGCCCCCGTCGTGAGCGTCGTGAGCGAACGGGGACAAAAAGGCCCAAGCCCCTCGTCGTTTTTTGCGTCGAGGGGCAGTCGGAGGAATCGTACATCAAAGCGTTGAGGGAGTTTCGCTACAACAACGAGATCGCATTCCAGTTCCTTAACGAGCGAGGAACTTCTCTGAAGAACCTCATGGAGGCCTGCCGTCAGGCAGTGAAAAATCCAGATTTGCGCGAATGCGCCGCGTACTGGATCGTCTGCGACGTCGATCGCAATAGGGACCATGCCGATGATCTCGACGGGTGGCTGCAAGAGGCAAGGAACAGAATCGCACTGTCCAACCCTTGTCTGGAGTACTGGCTCCTTCTCCACTTCACCTCTTCGCCGAAGTGTTCAAATGCGAAGGCGGCTCTAGATAAACTCCGGCAACATTGGCCTGAGTACAAGAAGGGACTGCAACCATTCAAGAGATTCGAAGAGATCGTCGGGAAGACCGAGGGTGCCGTGAGGTGTGAAACAGCAAGGCAAAAATCGATGGAGCGAAAGCCGAGTGTCTGGCCCGACGTTCCGGGATCTCGGATGCCCGAACTCATTGCGTGGCTTGATAGGCTGACCGAAGGAGCCGTCAAGGCCTAGCGTCAGATTTAGTTGCCAAGCTCGAAGGAGTCGACAGGGTCGAGAAGCCGGCAGAGTCTAGTCAAAACTGCCCGCCGGTCACAAGAATCGCCGCCGCGAAGACCGCGTAGAACAGGCCGATCGAGACGAGGTAGGCGCGCTCGGGCAGTCCGAAGCATCTGTTGCGAAGGCGCGGCAGCATCGCGCACATCAGCACGACGAGGGAAACGAGCGCCGCATAATAGAGCCCGTTGGCCGCCGCGGCCAAAACGCCGCCTTCGGGCGCGATGAGCCGCCGAATGTTTCCCGCTAGGCTGAAGGCGATCGCGAACCATCCGATCGCAAGGGCGTAGTGCGCCGCGCCTATTGGCGTGAGCCGCTGCCCCTCCAACGTCGTCGGGAACGCCGGGAGAATCGCGAAGATCGCAGCGAGAACCAGCAAAAGGACGGTCGCGGCGCCGCTGTAGTCCCAGCCGCGAAGGCCGTGCGCGGCGCCGGCCAGGGCAAGCCAAGTCGCGGACGTTAGCCACGTCGTCGCCGTTGCGAGCCTGCGCGTGGGGCCGACGGCGTAGTCGCTCACCGCGTGCCGAACAGGGCTGTAAGGGCTTTCGACCGTATGAAGGCGGATGAAGAGGGCGAATCGAATGATCGTGAGAATGAGTGCGAGGGAAGACAATGCGGTTGTCATGGTCCGTTCCTGAGTTATCCGTTTTTGAGTTCGTTGTGTATTGATCGAATGGTTTGCGCGAGGCGAAGCGGGTTGAAGCCGAGCCTACGCACGACGTCGTCGAAGGCCCCGCCCAGTGCGTGCGACGCTTTTCCCCGCAGCAGCTCACCGTTTTCCGTGAGTTGGAGTCGGCGCACGTTTCCGCTGCCTTTTTCCGCCAGGTCCGCCGTGTGGCCGTCGGCGATAAGGCGGCGGACGAGGGCCGAGCAGGAGGCCTCGGTTATGCCGAGCGCCCGCGCCAGCTCGGCGCCGGAGACCCCCGGGTGCTCGCCGACGATCTCCAAAGCCAGGTATCTGTTGTACGTCAAGTTCAGTGGGCGGAGCATGCGTTCCGCCTGTCGGTCAAGGGTTCGCACGAGGTCGTGAAGTTCGTAAGCGAGGTCCACGGTTAGTATCTTAGGCTCCTAAGTTAGTGGTTGGCAAGTGCGGGCGTTGGGGAGTTTGCGTGCTCATGGCTGCGGGGCCGACCCGGGCCCTGGCGGCAGGCATGCCTCAGAGGCGAACGGTTTCCGGCGACGGTCGCACCCTGGCGGCGAACGGTTTCCGGCGACGAATGCACCCTGGCGGCGAATTGGGTTCCGGCGGCGAATTGGGTTTCAGCGGCGGACCCGCGCCCGGGAAAATGCGAGAAAGGGCGGCCGCTGCATCATTCCCCTGCTTTTGGCCGCCTGCACCCTAGCCGAGCAGTTCCTTGTCACGGTCGATGGATGCCTGGACGCCCCGCACCACCGCGGCCCCGAAGCCGGCCTGCTCCAGCTCCACCACGCCCGCGACGGTGGTTCCGCCGGGGGATTGCACGGCGTCGGCGAGAGAGGCGGCGCTCGCTCCGTCGTCGAGCTTCGCGAGCAAAAGCCTCGCGGCGCCGTACACGGCCTGGGCCGCGATGCGGGTCGCGGACGCCTTGGGCAGTCCGTTTTTCACGGCCGCCCTCGCCATGGCGTCGATGTAACCGAAGGTGAAGGCCGGCGAACATCCCGCGATGGCGCTGAACGCCGAAAAATCGTTCTCGGCCATCGGCTCGGCGATGCCGATCGAGGCGAGGACGTCTGCGACGTCGTCAGCGCGCGGCTCGGCGGCTGGATTGCAAGCGTAGGCGGTGACGGAAGCGCCGACGGCGGCGGCCATATTCGGCATCGTCCGCACGACCGGCTGGCCCGGCTCCAGGCGGGACTCGAGGAATTCGATTGGAGTTCCGGCCGCCACGGAGACGATGACGCTTCCGCGCCTTGCGGCGGCCTTTCGGATCTCGTCGAGCACGCCGCCGACCGCAAAGGGTTTGACGGCCACGACGACGATCGCGCCGTCGCCCGCCCTCTCAACCAGATCGACGTTCGAATACGCCAGCTTCGCGCCGGTTTCGCGTACGAATCGGGCGTTTGCCTCGACGTCCGCAGAATAGACGACTAGCTCGCCCGGCGCGGCGCCCGCCGCGATGAGCCCGCGGGCGATCGCTCCGCCCATGGCGCCGATGCCGATGATGCCGATCATAAATGTCCTTCCGCCGGTTGTCCTGTTTCCGTCAATCCTATTGCAATGCGGCTATTCCGTGCCGCTTGGCCTGGTCGTGTGCATTCGTGCCGTCCGGCTCGGTTGCCCGTATTCGTGCCGCTTGGCCCGGTGCGGTTCTGGCTGGTCATCCGCATCCGTTCCGGACGGCCCGGTGCGGTTTGGACCGGCCCGGCATTCGTGCCGCTTGGCGCGGTGCCGTCCGGCCCGATCATCCGCGTCCGTGCCGCCCGGTCTGATGGAAGCCTGGAAGCGGAAGGCGCATCACAAGTCGGCCCGAAGGCCGGTGCGAAACACCGCGCATAGCGGGGAAGCCGGATGCGGGACGCTGGGATTGACGGGTGCGAGACAATGGACCCACCCGGCAAGCGGGCACAAGCTTCGAAGCGAAAGGGGAGACATGGCACACGGAAATGCAGCGGCACGGGGAAGGACGATCGTGACGGGAGCGTCCACCGGCATCGGCGAGGCGACGGTTCGAAGGCTCGTCGCCGAGGGGTTCGACGTCCTCGCCACGGCGAGGCGCGAGGAACGCCTTCGGGAGCTCTCGCGCCAAACGGGATGCGATTGCCACGCGGCCGATCTGACCGACGAGGCAGACGTCGCACGCCTCGTCGAGTACGCGGCTTCGCGAGGAGGGGTGACCGGGCTCGTCAACAACGCGGGCGGGGCCATCGGCGTCGATTCAGTTGCCGAAGGCGATCCCGCCGCCTGGCTCGGCATGTACGAGAAGAACGTGCTGGCGACCCTCAGGCTGACAAAGGGGCTTTTGCCGCACCTGCGCGAGGCGGGCGGCGACGTCGTCTTCGTGACGTCGATGGCGGCCTTCGAAATCTATCCCGGCGGAGCCGGCTACGTGGCCGCCAAGCACGCCGAACGGGTGCTGGCCAGAACCCTTCGCCTCGAGCTCTTGGGCGAGCCGGTCCGAGTCGTCGAGGTCGCCCCCGGGCTTGTGAAAACGGAGGAGTTCTCGCTCAACCGCCTGGGCGACGCGAGGCGGGCGCAAGCTGTCTACGCGGGCGTCGAAGGGCCCCTCGTGGCTGACGACGTCGCCGACGTCATCGCCTGGGCCCTGACCCGTCCGCCTCATGTCAACATCGACCTGGTGCGGGTGATGCCGCGCAACCAGTCAGACGCGCGCACGCTTGTGCGCAATTCCGACGCCGACGGCGCATTGCCCGTTTCGTCGCTCCAAGTCGATTCCTCGGGCGAGGACCGGTTTGGCAAAACGCGTTGATCCGAGCGCGCCGCCCCGATACGCCTGATCCGATAGGGCTGGTTGGGGCGCTGCAGAGGAGGATTTTCGCGCCCCCGCTGCGTTTGATCCTCGATCCCGTTCGTTCGCGCGGGCGCTGCGACGCAGCATGAGGAGCCTCCCGCGACGCCTGAAGGGCGCTCTTCTCGCCTGGGCGACGCGTGGCGCGCCCAATCTTGCCGTTTCGGCGGCGAAAGCCTCGCGTTCGGCCGGGCCTGTTCTTCGGGAAGCGGTGCGGGCGGCAAAGGGCCCCGCCCTAAACGGACGGGGCCCGAGGCAATGGACTTTCAGACGTCGACTGGACTGTCAAACGCCCGCTGTTTTGTCAGGCACAGATTTGCCTGTCAGATCTTGTTCAGAAGATTCTTGAGGGTCGGCCACATATGGGTGTCGCGGGTGACGGCGTCCTCGTAGAAGTACCACCAGAAGTAGCCTCCGACGTACCTGCTGCCCACGGCCTCAGTCAGCTCGTTGTGCATGCCGTAGTACCGCTTGGCGATGCGCTTCTTGGTCGCGAGGTCGGATTCGGCCTTCTCGTCGTCCGGGCCGTTGGCGGCGATCTCGCCGATTCCAAGCTTCGCCGACGGGAAGGTCTTGCCCAGGCTCTTCAGCGTCTCAGCAAGGTCGCTGGAGCTCGGCTGCTGCGCGGGGTTGCAGGAGAACTCGTAGACGGACAGGAACATGTAGTCGACCTGGTGCAGCTTTTCCGGCATGGTGCCGACGTAGGAGTCGAGGTTCTCCCAAGACTTCTCGTAGCAGCCCCTGTGAGACCAGTAGTTGAGCGTGATCGCCGTCCGCCCTCCGTGGCGCTTGACCACGTCGTACGTCGCCTCGACCTTCTGGTTGATTTCCTGCGGGGAGCTGCCGAGCCACGAACCGTTGAGCTCGTTGCCGACCTCCCAGATGTCGACCTTGTCGCCAAAGGATTGGATCGCTTCCTCGGTGAGGTTGCTAAGCGACTCGGCGCTTGCGGGCGCCCAGTTGTTGGCGTCGAGGATCTCAACCATGATGTAGGCATGCGGGCGGAGAGTCTCGATGGCCTGCTTGTACTCGTCCATGCTGACATTGGGGCGGATCACCACGCGCACGGTCAGCTTCTTTTCACTCGAGCGAATCACGGACAGGGTCTGATCGATGTCCTTGATCGAGGTGATGGTGATCCCGCGCAGTGGAGCCTGGGGGGCGCTGGCTTGATGCTGCCCGTTGCCCGAATTGTCGCCGTCGGAATTGTCCCCGTTCCCGTCGCCGTCGGAATTGTCTCCGTTCTCGTCGAAGTCGTTCCCGTCGTCGTCGGAGTCCTCATCGTCGGAATCGTCGTCTCCCTTGGAAAGAACGTTCGCGGAAGCGAGCTTATGAAGCGAATTCGAAGTGGAAGAGGCTTCGGAAAGCGAAGAGGTGTCGTTTGTCTTGTTTTGATTGTCAGCAGAATCTTGTGCCGCAGAGAAACCCGTGCAAAGCGGTACAGTCAGTGCAAGGGCTGCAAGTGCGGTGTGTAAGCGTGCTTTTTTGTGTTGCATACTGCGATTGTGTAGCATTATTCGATTAAGTCAAAGGCCTGGAGGCGGTGTCTTTCTACCCATGCCCTCGGCATAAGCTTGGAATGGCGGGGATATGTTCCCCTTTTCTCCAGAGTGTGGCCTTCGTCCACTATTTACAAAAACGAAACTGTCTGCTACGGAAAAGTAATATGACATCCGTGGATCGGCCTTGGATTTGGGCGCAGTCCGGTTGGATGTCCCGCCCAATCCCTGCTATCATCTTTACCATCCCAAGCGGAATTTCACGCCTCCCTTGGGTATCCTCTCCGTGGCTGTGGAATTTCACGCCTCCCTTTCCACGCCACGGGCGCGCAACCAACACTCGCGGTGGCGGTTGGCGACGAGGAAGTCGGCGCGCCCGCACGGTTGCGAGCGGTGCGCGCCGTCGTCGCCTGTGGAGCCTTCGGGCGACGACGAATGGCCTTAAGGCGACGTTGAATGGCCGGAGCTGACCTCCCGGAGTCGGCTCTCGCCTTGACGAGCAACCCCGACCCTTGCCTCGGCGGGCGGCGTTCGTGGGCCGGCGGGGCAGGCTCCGTGGGTTTGCGGCTTGATCCGTTTTGCTTCATCGAATTCTGGGCGTCGTCGCAGGCCTTCAGGAAGCCGTGATCCCCCTATGGGCTGATCGGTGCTCAGCTTGCCATATGCGCGCACCGGCGCGGCTGCGATTCGCTGCGGGCGGCTGAAACGCGTGATTTCCAGGAGCGTGTTTTGGCCAGTTTCAGCGGGTGGGACTACGACCTTCCCTTCCTACTCAGGTTGTATGTTTGCGCCGAAAATCCTGGAAATGCGGTGTTATCGTGTCTGGGTAACTTACCGACCGGGCCCGCTGAGATGCACAGGCCCGGGCTTTTCAGCGAAAGGCAAACAATGGGCACAAAGAAAAAGGGGAGGCTCACCGCCCCTGCCCGAGCGTTCGGCGTGATTGCCGCCTCCGCCCTCTCTTTGGGCGCGCTCGTCATTCCCGGTGGGAACGCGGCGCATGCGGACCCCGCCACCGGCAATGAAACAACCGGGGGAACGGCGGATTCTCAGCGAACCGTTTCCATCGGCGGCATCGTTTCTTCGGGTCTCGGCGGCATAGTCGCCCCGGGGGCCTCCGACGCAAAGGCGACGCCTTCGGCCAAGCAAAGCGCTGCGGGGAAGAAAGCGGGAACTGCAACCTCGGCCGCTTCAAAGTCCGGCGCCGGCGCAAGGCCCGTCGCATCCGCAGGGACGACGGCGCCCGCCCGCGCCAAAGCGCCCGCGAAAGCGGCGGCTTCGGCCCCGACCGCAGCAGCGTCGACGGCATCCGGGAACCGCCCCGCGGCGACGGCAAAGAACAAGCCCGCTGAAGCGACCGGCGAATTCACCGTCGTCAAGAACGTGTACTCGGCGCCGAATTTCGTGGCGCCCTCGACTTTCACCGTCAATTACGTCTGCCGCAATGCGGCAGGGGCGACGACGAAGGAAGACGCGCTCAAACTGACGCCGGGCGTCCCTGTGAGGGTCGCGGACGTCCCCGAGGGGACCTGCACGATGACCGAGCAGGACGCCTCCGTTCCGAACGCTTACTGGCGCTACGATATCGTCGCGTCCACCAGCCCCGCCCCGCCGCCTCCCGGCGGCCGCAGCCCCCAGTCCGTCCCGCAGGCCGGTCAAAGCAACAAGGCTCAGCAATCGACCGATTTCCCGATTGTTGCGAACCGACCGGTGGGAGTGCGAGTGAATAACTTCTATCGCCCGTACAGCGGCGTCGTGTCCATCTCCAAAGAAGTCCTCGGAGATGGGGCCAAGCTCGCCCCTGCGACTTTCGAGTACGAGTATTCGTGCACGGACAACGACGGCAAAGTGCTTTCCAGCGGCACGGTGAAGGTCGAGCCCGGCAAAGAAGTCAAGATCGACAAGCTTGGCGGCGACCGCTGCAAGGTGACTGAGAAAGACGCCAGCGTAACCGGAGCTACGCTCGCCGTGGAAATGTCCCAGGAGCGCAAGTGCAAGGCCCCTCCGCCCGGACAGGCACCTCAGAGCCGTCCGGCGTCGGTCGCCAAGACGGCTTCCTCCGCCCCGGCAAAGCGGGCCTCGGCTTCCAAGGCCGCATCCCGCGCGTCGTCGGCGAAAAAGGCCGAAGTGGACGTCACAGCCCGCTCGATCGAATTCAACTTCCCCGTCGGGCCGGCGCCGTGTGAAATCCATGTCAAAGCGAAGAACACCTACACCATGGACTACGCCTCGTTCTCCGTGGCGAAGAAGATAGAAGCCCCCGAAGGCCTCAATCTTTCCGCGAAGAAGTTCGTCTTCGGCTACACCTGCAAGCCGACCGGAGAAGACGAGGTCAAAGGCAAGCTGGAGGTCTCCGGAGACGGGACCGCGACGCCGCTGGGCAAACAGCTTCCGGTGGGAACCTCCTGCACCGTGACCGAAGACGAAACTTCGGCGCAAAACGGCGATTACACAGTCAAAATCGCCGAGCCTCAGACCTTCACCTTGGAGGAGAAGGACGCCGTCAAGGCCCTGACATTCACGAACGTCTACACCAAGCCGGCACCTTCTCCGTCCCCGTCACCGTCGCCTTCGGATGCCCCGACGCCGTCGCCTTCGGATGCCCCGTCACCGACGCCGTCCGTCACATCGACGCCGTCGCCTTCGACCACCCCTTCGGTGACGCCTTCGGCAACTCCTTCGAAGCCGGTTGCTGATCCGTCGAAGCCGGTCGCCGGGCCCTCGAAGCCGGTTGCTGATCCGTCGAAGCCGGTTCCGCCGATGTCAAAGGCTGGAAAGCCCGTTCCTCCGAAGGCCGCCAAGTCAATTGCGCCGAAGGTCGAGCAGAAGGCGGCCAATCGCGGAAAGTCCCTTCCCAACACCGGAGCCTCGGTTGCCGGAATGGCGGCCGTCGCACTGATCGCCGCAGCGGGAGGCATCCTCATCCTTCGTCGAAAGAAGGCATGACCCTCCTGTGAGAGCCGGGGCTGAAAAGCTGCGGCTTTGGAGACGGCTCCCGTAAAACGGCTGGGGGCTTGAACCCTTCCTCTACGTCCCCCGAGGATCGACAGGCGCGATAAGTCCGCCCTGTCTATCCTCGGGGGACGCCTTTGTCCTTTTCCGGGAAGGGCCGACAAGCCTTCGCGGTTTCCTGGCGAAGCTTCCGGCCAGGGGAGAAGGTTTCCAACGTCACTTCTCCGCCTCCTTTCGATCTGCCGAAAACATCGCTAGAATAAACTCTCGCGTTGACCCGGCTATCACCGGCGAGCTCCCGGAAGAACCGGAAGGAACATCGCCCTTCGAAATGTAGTCTTCGAAGTTCAATGTTTCCGTCCC